>DATFKK010000181.1 GCA_035268685.1 Candidatus Krumholzibacteriia bacterium
GAGGTCGCGACCGAGAGTCCTTCGAACCAGTTCAGGTTGAACTCGCCGGAGAGCGGCACGAAGCGGATCACGTGCAACCCCGACTCGAGGTCGGCCGTGAAATCGACATCGACCCAGCTCTGCCAGCCGCCGGTGGCCGGAACCGCCACGGCACCCGTGCGATCGACACCGTCGACCTCGAGGCGGAACGTGCCCCCGCCACTCGCCGACGCGACGCGAGCGCGCAGGTCGAAGGTCCCGGTCGATGCGACGATGGCGGTGTATTCCACCCACTCGCCGGGCTGTACCCAACCCAGGTTGAAGCCTCCGCCCACGTCGGCGGTCGCCTCGAGATCGACCCCTTCGCTCGGGCGATACGCGCCGCCGTTGTTGGTCGGGTCGCTGTCGACGTAGGCGACGAGCGGGCCCCCTTCGTCGTAGTCCTCCGCCTCGATCCGTCCCGGGAGGGTGGCGACGGTGTCGCCGAAGGGAGCCTGGCCGCAGCCCGCACCCACGGTGATGTCGCTGACGCTCTCGGCGGTCCCACCCTGGTCGTCGATCGCGCGCGCGCGGATCCGGAAGCAGCCGTCGAAGACGTTCTGCCACACGAAGTCGTAGGGCGGGGTCGTGGCCTCGCCGAGATAGGTGAAATCGTCGTAGAACTCCACTCGATCGATCGATCCGTCCGGATCGTCGACGTCGACCGAGATGGCAACGTCCCCACGCGGAAGCGTCGAGCCCGATCGCGGTTCGAGGATCTGGACGCTCGGCAGGGCGTTGTCGGTGTCGGCGTACACGCGCACGTAGTCGACCACGAACTGCTGCGGGAGGTCCGCGGTGATGCAGCCCGGCGACGTGCATCCGGTGAAGTTGCCGCCCACCGCCGCGTTGAGGATCAGGTAGAAGGGCTGGTCGAAGGGTGCGCGCGGATTGCCGGGCGCGGCGTTCGTGAACCAATCGTCGCTGGTCTTCGTCGAGTACAGCAGGTCGTCGACGTACCAGCGGATCTCGTCGGGTTCCCACTCGATGGCGTACACCCGGAATCCGTTGGAGAAGTCGGCGTTCGCCGGCGCGTAGCTGCCGCCGCTGAACGTGTTCTGCGGGAACTCTCCGCCGAAGTGCAGGGTGCCGGAGACGAAGTCCATTGCGTTCGCGGACTCCATGATGTCGATCTCACCGCTGGCGGCCCAGGTTCCGTAGGTGTCGTCCTGGGGCATCATCCAGAAGGCCGGCCACATGCCGCCGCCCTTCGGCAGCTTGGCGCGCATCTCGATGCGGCCGTACAGGAAGCTGTGCTTGTTGCGGGTGACGATCTTGCCCGACGTGAACGAACGCCCCCCGAAGCTCTCCTCGCGCGCCGTGATCACGAGATTGCCGCCGAAGACGTCGACGTTCTCCGAGCGGTAGTACTGGAGTTCGGCGTTGCCCCATCCGCAGAGGTCCGGGCATCCGGTGCCGATGTCGTAGCCCCACTTCTCGGTGTCGAGTGCCGTGCCGTTGAACTCGTCGGCCCAGACGAGCGAGAAGGTCGCCTGCGCCGGTCGCGGGAACACGGCCAGGACAAGGGCCAGGAGGGAGAACAATGGGAGGGCCGTGGTCGTCTTCACCGTCGGGAGCTCCAGTGGGGGAGGACATCGGCCCGGTGCGCGTCCGCACCGGAACTATGTTCGGGCGCCGAACAAAGTATAGGCCATCGACCCGGGGTGATGCCACCCGAAGTCGCGGCGCTCCGGGCCTGGGGGGTGCCCCGACCTCCTTCGTCGCGAGGCACGGACTCGCGGGTCGACGGCGGGACGGATAGGATCGAGCCGACCGATCCCTCCGAGTCCCTCTTCCGTTGCGAGTCGCCACCATGCCCTTCCGGACCACCGACCCGACCACCGGACGCACCGAGAGGACCTTCGATCCCCTCGACCGCGCCGGAATCGATGCCGCGATCACTCGTACGCACGACGCCTTCGTCGGTTTCCGCAACACGCCGACGCCCGGGCGGGCCGAGGGCCTGCGCAAGGTGGCCGAGCGGCTCGAGACCCGTCGCGACGAACTCGCGCGGCTGGCGACGAAGGAGATGGGAAAGCGACTCGCCGAGGCGGGGTCGGAGGTCGACAAGTGTGCCTGGGTGTGCCGCTACTACGCCGAGCACGCCGAGGAGCAGCTGGCCGACGAGGTGGTCTCGACCGACGCGAAGGCCTCGTACGTGCGGCATCTCCCCCTCGGCGTGGTGCTCGCGATCATGCCGTGGAACTTCCCGTACTGGCAGATCCTGCGCTTCGCCGCGCCGGCGCTGGCCGCGGGCAACACCGCGCTCGTGAAGCCGGCGCCGAGCACGCCGCAGTGCGGATTGGCCGTCGCCGAACTCTTCGCCGAGGCGGGCTTCCCCGAGGGGTGTGTCCAGACGATCCTGGTCGAACCGGAGCAGGTCCCGTCGATCCTCGACGACCCCCGGGTGCGCGCCGTCACGCTGACCGGTTCGGAGGCGGCGGGCAGCGCGGTCGCGGAGCAGGCGGCGAAGCGGATCAAGCCGAGCGTCCTCGAGCTCGGCGGCAGCGATCCCTTCGTGGTGATGCCCTCGGCCGATCTCGACCGCGCGCTCGACGCCGCGGTCACCAGTCGCATGATCAACAACGGCCAGTCGTGCATCGCGGCCAAGCGCTTCGTCGTGCACGAGGACGTGGCCGACGCGTTCACGAAAGGCCTGGTCGAACGGGTCGAGGCGCTACGGCTCGGCGATCCGTCGGACGACGACACCGACATCGGCCCGATGGCGACGGCGGCGCTGCGGGATCGCCTTGCCGACCAGGTCGACCGGTCGATCGAAGCCGGCGCCCGTGCGCGCACCGGCTGTGAGGTCGTCGAGGGCGAAGGCTTCTTCTACCGCCCCGGCGTGTTGACCGACGTCCCCGAAGACTGCCCGGCGCGCACCGAGGAGCTCTTCGGTCCGGTCGCGGTGGTGCATCGGGCGCGCGACCTGGTGCACGCGATCGCGCTGGCGAACGAGACGCGCTACGGCCTCGGTGCGGCGATCTTCAGCCGGGACGACGCCGAGTGCGAACGGGCGATCCGTGACCTCGACGCAGGCTGCACCTTCGTGAACGCCTTCGTGAAGTCCGACCCGCGGCTGCCGTTCGGAGGGACGAAGGCCTCGGGCTACGGGCGCGAACTGGCGCGCGACGGTCTGCTGTCGTTCGTGAACCGGAAGACGGTGTGGGTCGAGGGGTGAGCGGCGGGGGCGCCGGATCGTCGCCGGACGATCTCCTGTCCGGGGTCACACGGGAAACAGCCTGGCGAAACGCAACAGCCATCGAGGCGATCCACGGAAGCGGATCCTTCCGGTGATCCATGAGCGCAGCAGGCCACGCCGCCCGTTGAGGAAGTCGATCCAGGTCTCCGCGTCTGCCCGGATGCGTAGGTCGGCGTCGCCGTGTAGTCCTTCGCGTACGTCCAGTCGGCCACGTTCGACACGTACGGTCAATGCCCGGTCATCGGTGCCGCGGAAGGTGAAGTGCCAGGTCGCGTCGACGTCTTTCGCCTGCTCCGCCTGGAACACCAGGAACAAGCCTTCCGCGAAGGTCGAGATGCTCTGGGGACGCAGTCCGCTCTCGACGTGACGGACCTCCTTGTGGGGGAAGCGCCGGGTCACGTGCGCCTCGGCGTCGGAGCCGGGTAGCGCGTAGACGGGTTCGTCGTGATCTCGGAGGGGATCGACCACCTGCTGCCGGTAGCCCTTGCGGTCGTCCAGGAAGGGTGCGATGACGTCCTCGCCGGCTGGACACACCGCCAGACAGTACGCCGCCCGGTAATTGGCGCCGTACGAGAGGCTCTGCCAATGGGCCACGCTCTCGCCCTCACGGTGCCGATCGCGAAGGTCGGAAGCACTGCGGGCGTCGGCCAGGCGGTCCTCCCAACGTGCGAAGTTGGCCATGAAGTCGTGGTAGTTGTGGTGGTAGCAGGCCGAGAAGTCGAAGGCACCGTCGGGTTTGATCGCGCCGACGGGGCAGGCCGAGACGCAGAGCTTGCACTCCAGGCAGGGATTGTAGTCGAGCGGCTCCGACTGCGTTGCGACGTCCTGGGCGACGAGCACGGTTCCGAGCAGCACGTGGTTGCCGAAGCGCGGATGGATGACGTTGCGGTGGACGCCCATCGCACCCAATCCGGCGGCCACTGCCGTCGTCTTGTGCTCGACGATCCACAAGCGCGAAGGGAAGTCCTGCACCTCCATGGGGAAACCCATGGCGGGGTTGAGCGCACGAACCCCGCGCGCTTCGAGCGCCGCTACCACGCGGTGTCCCACGGCGTCGACGTCGTGGCCCACGGTGTGGAACTCCAGGTTGGCCACGGAGCGGGCAGTGGCGCGCAGCGGCTCTCGGTTCATGCGCACTACATAGGCCAGGAGCGTGCGGACTCCGGGCAGGGCCCTCTCGAGGTGTGGCCGCTCGCCGGCGAGTTCGGGTCGGTCGATGGCGACCAGTCCGGCGTCGTCGGCGCCCGCTTCGCGGGCGATGGTCAGTAGCTCGTCTGCCTTGAGCGATCGGGGATCCGGATCACTGTCCACCTGCCGGCGGGCCCGAAGGGTCTTCACCGTGGGATGATCGTCGAGCTTCACGTCGGGTCTCCTGGTTCGGATTAGGGTGTATATACAACTCAAGGGGTGGAAGGAACGGTCTGCCTGACGGCGCGGTCGTGGATTCAGGAGGTGGAAGCGATGCGCGCCCAGATCGTACCGAGCGCTCGGGCGCCTTCCGGCCCCATCAGGTCCCGGGCCCTGCGTTGGGCCTTCTGCCAGTCCGGAAGTGCTGCGGCGAGGAGGGAGCGGCCCGACCGAGTGACCGAGTAGTGCACCCGCCGGCCCTCACCCTCGGTACGGATCCAGCCCTGTTCCTCGAGACGCCGCACGTTGCGGCTCACCGTGGACTTCTCCAGGTGCAGGGCGTCGACGAGATCGCCCGGCGTGGCCTCGCGATGCACCGCGATGGCCACCAGGATGTTGAACTGGCTCACCATGAGGCCGTGTGGTTGCAGAGCCTCTTGGTAGACGGTGGTGATCGCCCGGGCCACGGAGCGCGTCTTGCGCGCGAGGCAGTCTCGGGCCACGGTTCGGAGTCGGGTGTCCAGTTCCATAACGTTGTATATACACCAAGGTCCGATCCATCGCAACGCGCAGGCGACCCTGGACACGAAGTCGAGCGAGGTCTGTCTCCGGACAGGACCGACCATCCCGCTGCCATCCCGCTGCGTGGAAGCTGCTCGGTCGTCGGGCCCGGACGCTGCCAGCCGGTTCACCAACGTCACCGCCCTCCCGTGTGCCCCGGCCCCCGTCTGCAACCGCAGGTGGCACACCCCCGGCGCCCGCAGCCGGCCGGTGGCGAGCAGGGCCACGGATTCCTCGAGGTCGAAAGGCTGATCGGCCAGTTCGAGCCGTTCGTCGAGCCACAGCGACAGTGGACGAGGAGCCACGGGGAATTCGTGAAGTGGCCGACGTTGACCGTCCCCCGGTGCCGACCTACGCTCGAAACCCCTGCCCGCCACCTGGAGCGTCCCGTGACCGACTCCACACCCGGTCCGTCGCCCGGCCGGAAGCTCGCCCACTACGAGATCCTCGGTCTGATCGGCCGCGGTGGCATGGGTGAGGTCCATCGCGCGCGCGACACCAAGCTCGGTCGTGAGGTCGCGCTCAAGTTGTTACCGCGCGAGCTCTCCGGCGATCCCGAGCGCGCCGCGCGCTTCGATCGCGAGGCGCGGACCCTCGCCAGCCTGCAACACCCGAACGTCGCGTCGATCTACGGCTTCGAGGAGCACGAGGGCCAGCGCTTCCTGGTGATGGAACTGGTCGAGGGCGAGGACCTGTCCGTACGCATGGCACGCGGACCGATCCCGGTGGACGAGGTCACCGACATCGCCGCACAGATCGCCGCCGGGCTCGAGGCCGCGCACGAGAAGGGGATCGTGCACCGCGACCTGAAGCCGGCCAACGTGATGATCACGCCCGGCCACGAGGTGAAGATCCTCGACTTCGGTCTGGCCCGCGCGTGGTTCGGCGACAGCGGCGACGAGACCGACATCGGCGCGTCGCCCACGATCACGGCGGCCATGACCGCGGCGGGCACGATCCTCGGCACGGCGGCGTACATGAGCCCGGAGCAGGCCCGGGGCAAGGCGGTCGACCGGCGCGCGGACATCTGGGCCTTCGGTGTCATCCTGTTCGAGATGCTGACCGGCGAGCGCTTGTTCGAGGGCGAGACCGTCAGCGACACGCTCGCCGCCGTGCTGCGGGCCGAGCCCGACTGGGATGCGCTCCCCGCTTCGCAGGCGCCGGTGCTCGTACGGATCATCGAGCGTTGTCTCGTGCGCGATCCACGGCTGCGGCTGCGCGACATCGGCGAGGTGAGGATCCTCTTGCAGTCCGGCGACGCATCGGCCGCGTCACTCTTCGGGGCGACGGCGTCGGCGGTTCCCGCGGCGTCGAGCGGGCGGCGGGGCGTTCCGGTCGTTCTCGTCGTGGTGCTCGCCCTGCTGGCGGCACTCGCGGGTGGATGGATCGGATCGAGCGTCCTCACGTCGTCCTTCGAGCCGCCTCTCCTGCACGCGTCGATCCCGCCGCTGCCCGGGACCCGGATCGATCTGAACGCGTCGGCGCCTGGATCCGGCATGCTCTCGCCCGACGGACGCATGATCGCCTTCACCGCGCGGGACGAGGCCGGGGTCACGCGCCTGTATCTTCGCCATCTCGATCGCGCCGAGCCGGTGGCGGTGTCGGGGACCGAGAACGCGGCGTATCCCTTCTGGTCGCCCGACGGCACGGCGATCGCCTTCTTCGAAGTCGGGGCCAACACGGGTCGACTACGCAAGGTCAACGTGGGTGGGGGACCTCCCGTGACGATCTGCCCCGCCCGCAACGGCAAGGGCGGCTCGTGGAACGAGGACGGCGTGATCGTCTTCGCTCCCAACGCGGCAGCGACGATCCATCGGGTTCCGGCGATCGGGGGCGAACCCGAGGAGGTCACCGCGCTCGCCGACGACGAGGATTCGCACCGCCATCCTCGCTTCCTGCCCAACGGGCGGGAGTTCCTGTTCGTGGCCCGCCACGGTCAGTCGGGCGACCTGGCGTCGGTCTACGTGGGATCACTCGATGGCGACGCCCCGCGGCGGGTGACCGAGAGCCAGACGCAGGTGGAGTTCAGCCAGGGCCACCTGCTCGCGGTGCGCGACGACGCCCTGCTCGCCACGCCCTTCGATCCCGGAACGTTGGAGATGACGGGCGGTGCGGTGCCGGTGGTCGAGGACGTGATGATCGTCAGTGACGGGGCCGTGCTCGCCGCCTACTCGAGTTCGTCGACGGGCGCGCTGGTCTTCCAGCGCGGCACCAACGAGCAGGACCGCAAGCTGGAGTGGATCGACCTCGAGAGCGGGCAACGGACCGACCTCGGAACCCGTGGGCAGCTCTACTTCCCGACGATCTCACCCGATGGTTCGACGGCCGTGGTCGAGGTCTACGGGGAGTCCCAGGAGGGTGTGGATCTCTGGCTCGTGGATCTCGGGAACGGTCTGCGCACACGCTTCACCTTCGATCCCTCGGACGAGTCATCCGCGGTGTGGGGTCCCGACGGCGCGCACGTGTACTACGTCGCGCGCTCGGAAGAAGGCGGTCGCGTGTTCCGGCGGTCGGTCGACGGCACCGTCGATGCCGAGGAGCTGTGGCGGGACGAAACGTTCCTGCGCGTGACCGACGTCGCGAGCGACGAGTCGCACGTGCTGCTCGCCCGCGAGGACGAAGCCGGATCCCTCGCCGACGTGATCGTCTTGCCGCTCGACGGATCCGGCGAGCCAGCCGACCTGCTGGTCGGCGAGGAGCGTCACACGGGTGCCGTGTACTCGCCCGACGACCGGTGGATCGCGTACTACGGAGACTCGGCGGCGACCTTCGACGTCTTCGTCATGGCCGCCGAGGGTGGCCGCCGGAAGTGGCAGGTCTCGACCGATGCGGCGCTCTACCCCCAGTGGTCGCCCGATGGCGCGCGTCTCTACGCAGCCGACTTCGAAGGGAACCTGAAGGCCTTCGAGGTCGACGGAAGCGGGACGAGTTTCCGCACCGGCACGTTCCGCGTCGCGACCCAGGTCGACCCTCCACAGCGCATGGGCAATTCCTTCGCAGTGCATCCCGATGGCGAGCGCATCCTCCAGGCCGTGGCGATCGACACGGGGGACGACCGCGACGCGCTGCTCGAGATCGTCACGGACTGGCGGCGGGCGCTGGTGCGGTGAGACGAGCGATGATTCCCTCGCTCGGCGGTCGATCCTCGCGTACCGCTCAGTACCGCGCCTTCAGTCCCGACCAGGTGGCGGTCTCGGTCGGCACGGTTGCGGCTCGTAGCTGCAGGCTTCCCTGCGACAGGACGTCTCCCTGCTCGTAGGGGCAGGTCGGGCAGTCGAGTTCGACGACCACCAGTTGCTCGTCCATCGCGACCGGCCCGGCACCGGACACGAAGGTCACCGATCCCGTGCTCTCCCACCGCTGCGTGCCGAGGACGTTGCCGCCTTCGTCGGTGATCATCGCTTCGCCGTGGTCGATGGTGTACTCGAGCACCCAGGCGTGATCGAAGGTCCACGAGCCCACCGTGACGGCCACGTCGGCCTCGGCCACGGTTCCGTACAGGAACACGTCGTCGACCAGGTCCGGGACGAGTTGCAGCGTGAAGTTCGGCCCCACGTCCGTCGGATCGGCGACGTACAGCCACGACCGTCCTGCGATCTCGTCGCGCCAGTCACCGATCTCCGATTCCGTCTTCAGGAATCCGATGTTCC
>DATFKK010000182.1 GCA_035268685.1 Candidatus Krumholzibacteriia bacterium
GATCGCGGTGAGTTCGAGGTCCTCGATCGATTCCACGAAGCCCACGCCGCGCACCACGTACTCGGCGCGGTTCACCTCGATGGTGCGCGCGCCCACGTCGAGGTTCGACCGGCGGACGGCGTCGATCACCTGATCGAGGCCGACGTCGGCCGCGCGCATGGCGTCGGGGTCGACGTCGACCTGGTACTCCCGGACGAAGCCGCCGATCGACGCGACCTCGCTCACACCCTTCACGCCGGCCAGCTTGTACTTCACCGTGAAGTCCTGGATCGAGCGCAGCTCGTGCAGGTCCCAGCCGCCGGTGGGATCGCCGTCGGGATCGCGGCCCTCGAGCGTGTACCAGAAGACCTGGCCGAGCGCGGTGGCGTCGGGTCCCAGGGTGGGTTTCACGCCGGGTGGCAGCGTGCCCGCGGGAAGGGAGCTCAGCTTTTCGAGCACACGCGAGCGCGACCAGTAGAACTCGACGCCGTCCTCGAACACCACGTACACGGTGGAGAAGCCGAACACCGAGTAGCTTCGGATGTCCTTCACGCCGGGAATGCCCAGCAGGGCCACGGTGAGCGGGTAGGTGATCTGGTCGTCGATGTCCTGCGGGCTGCGGCCGGCCCACTCGGTGAAGACGATCTGCTGGTTCTCGCCGATGTCGGGAATGGCGTCGACGGGCACGCGATCGCGCGGGAAGCCTTCGAGTTCCCACGCGAAGGGCGCGACCATGACCCCCGCGCCGATCACGACGACCGTGATCAGGAACACGATCAACTTCTGCTGCAGGCAGAAGCGGATCAGCGCGCTGACCGGACCGCCTTCATTCATGCCCGTGGCCTCCGTGGGCGACCCGCGCCGGCAGCTCGCGGCGGACCTCGCCGCAACGCAGCATCATCGATCCGAAGTAGGGGTTGTCGATGGTGCGGCCCGATTGGATCCACGGCGCGCCCTGGTCGTCGAGGGCCATGGGACACCACGCGACCACCAGTTCGCGATCGAGCGTGTGTCCGAAGCGGTCCTGCAACGAGATCAACGTCTGGCTCAGCGCGTAGAAGTCCGAGCGGAGGGCCTCGATGTCGGTGTCGGCGGCCTCGATCCGCAGCCCGGCGCGCAGGCGGCGCCAGTCGGACAGCGGCGCGCCCACGAGCATGGCCGAGCGCACGCCCTCGACGGCTTCGTCCATCGTCGCGGCGGCGGCGCGCGCGGCCTCGACGTCGTCGTCGGCCAGGGCTTCCTGCAACGCGAGGTAGGCCTCGTACACCGGATCGAGGCTCGCGACGAAGGCCTCGGGCACATCGGGCTGCTCGGGGTCGCCACCGTCGCGGGGCATCATCATGCTGGGCTTGGCGGCGATCTGCATGTCGCTGTCGATCCGGAAGGCGCCGTGGGTGACCACTTCGTCACCGGCCTCGAGGCCTTCGCGCACGGTCACGAAGTCTCCCGCCCGCGGGCCGATGCGCACCTCGCGCGCCTCGAAGGTCGGCATCTCGGTGTCGGGCACCTGTACGTAGACGATCGATCGTTCACCGGTGAAGAGCACGGCCGACCGCGGGATGACCAGCGGCGGGGTGGCGGTCGTGGGATCGGCGACGATGCCCAGCGATTCGGCGCGGACCAGGTCCATGCCGCAGACCTCGCAGGTGCCCGGCTCGTCGCGCACGACCGTCGGGTGCATGGGCGCGACCCAGCGGCCGGCGAGTTCGTCGGTGAGCACCGCTCCCGAGGCGTCGATGCGTGTGCGCACGGTGGCCGTGGCGAACATGCCGGGCTTCAGACGCCGTTCGGAGTCGTCGACGGCGATGCGAACGGCCGCGGTCCGCGTCTGCTGGTCGACCACGGGTTCGATGAACGCGATGCGGCCCTCGAAGACCTCGCCGGGGTGGGCTTCGACCGTGAACGTGGCCGCCTGTCCCCACGCCAGACGGGCGAGCTGGCTCTCGTAGGCTTCGAGATCGACCCACAACCGGTCGAGGTCGGCGACGGTGGCGATCACTTCGCCGGTGTCGACGTAGTCACCCTCGCGCACCTGCAGCTCGGTGACCACGCCGCCGATCGGCGCGGTGATCGTGAAGCGGTCGCGGTCGTGCTCGCCGCGCTCGGCGGCGGCGATCGTCTCGCGGTCCACCCCGAGCAGGCGCAGCTTCTCGCGCGCGGACCTCAGGACCTCCTGCGACGACGACCGCACCACCGGTGACATGTTCTGGGCCTCGCGGGCCGATCGCGCTGCTTCGCGAACCTCGGCGAAGGCGGTGAGCAGTTCCGGACTGTACAGGTCGGCCACGTGTTCGCCACGGTTCACCGGCACGCCCACGTAGTTCACGAACAATCGTTCGATGCGGCCGGGGACGTAGGCGGTCAGGCGCGCGACGCGAGTCTCGTCCTCGGTGATCTTGCCGTACAGGCGGACCTCGGCCTCGGGGAAGAAGCGCGTGGCCTTGGTCGTGCGGATCCGCGCGGCGGCGACCGCCGACGCGTCGAGGGCGAGGCGGCGTTCCGCACCGGGCCCGCCGCCGTCGTTCGTGACGGGGATGAGGTCCATGAAGCAGATCGGGCACTTGGCGTCGGGGTCCTCGAGCCGGACCGACGGGTGCATGGAACAGGTGTAGACCTGCGGCCCGGAGTCGGCTTCGGTCGCCGTGGCGTGATCGTGATCGTGTCCGGTGGTGGTGGCGTCGTCGCCGCCGCCCAGGGCGAGCCCGATCGCGAAGGCGGCGATCACCGTGATCAGCAGCGTCGCGGGGTGGCGCAGAAGCTTGCGGAGAGTCATCGCGATTCCTCCAGGGACGCGAGAGCGGTGCGGATCGCCGCGGGATCGGGAACCAGGCTCGCGACGCGGGCACGGGCGTTCGCGCGGTCGACACGGGCTTCGAGCAGCTCGCGCTGGAACGTGAGCACCGTGCGCTGTACGTCGATCAGCTCGCCGAAATCGGCGCGTCCGGTGGCGTAGGCGTCGAGCGTGGCGCCGAGGCTCTCGTCGGCCTTCGGCACCAGGGTGTCTTCGTAGAGTTCCGCGCGGCGTTCGGCGTCGTCGAACTCGTACAGGGCCTGTGCGAGCGCAGCGTCGAGTTCGTTGCGCACACGGCGGACCCTCGATTCGCCCGCGGCTCGACGGCGCTGGGCTTCGCGGACGCCGGCGCCGATCTTGCCGCGCCACAGTGGCAGGTTGATGGAGACGGTCGCCAGCGTGGCGTCGTCGCCGTTGCCGTCGAGGTCGGACACGTCGCGTTCGTCGACGAAGGTGTGGACGAGGCCGACCGTGAGATCGGGTCGGCCGCGATCGCGGGCGATCTCGGTGCGGCGTTGCTGGCGTTCGATCTCGAACTGCAGGGCGCGGAGGCTTGGATGGTTCCGTTGAAGTCGGAGATCGAGCGAGTCGCGGGGCGCGAGCGCCGGCCAGGTGCGCAGCGGTGGGGTGATGTCGACGTCGGTGCCGCGCGGCCGATCGAGCAGAGCGTTCAGCCGGGCGACGACGGGGGCGCGCTGGTCCTCGAGCCGTCGTAGACGATCTTCCGCTCGTCCCAGCTCGACCTGCAGGCGGAGCAGATCGGCCGTGGTGGACCGGTTCACGCGCAGGCGGGTCTGGGCGACGTCCTCGAACTGTTGCAGCAGCTCGAAGGCATCGCGCTCGATCGCGAGCGTGCCGTCGAGGCGGTGCAGCTCGTGCAGGGTGCGTGTCAGCTCCAGCTCGACCTCGAGCCAGGTCGCGTGCAGGCGCGCGCGGGCCGCGTCGGCAGCGCTGGTCACCGCCGCGCGTTCCCGGCCCAGGCTCCCGAACCACGGAACCGTCTGTTGCAGCGCCAGCTGGTGTTCCTGCGGACCGATCCTCGTCTCGACCGGCTGCAGGAAGCGACCGTAGGTCAGGCGCGGGTCGGGCAGCTTGCCGCTGGCGTCGGCGCGCGCGCGTTCCGCGATCCAGTCTTCGTGCGCGGCTCGCACGGCCGGACTGTTCACGGCGGCTTCGGCGCGCAGTTCTTCGTACGGCGTGGTCTGCGCCGTGGCCGTGGTGGTCGCGAGCAGCAGACCCGCGCCGGCGAGGACGCGCGCGGTCCATGGCATGTGCATGGGATCTCCCCGTGTCCCGGTCGGTGCCGGGTCGACGTTCGAGGAACGGTCCGCGGCACCACGCCACGGACGCGCCTTCGGCGACCGATGGGGTCGCCGTCGTCGACGGGGATCAGTTGCGCCAGACGCAGAGGTCGGAGGGAACCGGCGCGTGGAGCGGAGGCGGAGCGGAGTCCTCGTGGACGGCGGTGGCCGCGCTGAAGCCCGCCATAGCGGCGACACCGGGTGCGCGCTCCTGGGCCACGTCGCGGATCGGCTTCTCGGATCCCGACGTGGTGGGAACGGCCGGAGCGGCCGGGACGGCTTCGGTCAGGCCGCAGTCGCAGAGTTCGCTGGCGTCGTCCGCCGGGACCGCGTCGTCGGTGCAACAGCCCATGGCGCATGCCGCCATGGCATCCTGCCCGCACCCGCACCCCGTCGACGGCGCCGCGGAAGCGACCGCGCCGGGGGCGGTCGGGGCCACCAGGGCCGCCGACAGCAGGAGCAGGATGGAGAGAGTGACGCGCACGGGCGGGGGCTCCGGGTGCGGGATCTGCACGGGTCGCGGGTACGATCAAGGCTAGGGTCCGTTCGAGAACCGGGCAAGTGACGCTTGTGTCAAGCGAGCGCGGCAGGCCTCAAGACCGATTGACAGTCGGTTTTTTGGCTCCTACCTTGCACTCTCGCGAATCGCCCCCCACTCCCGAAAGGCCGTGATCGTGCGCGAACCCGAGATCTCCCGCCTCGGCGACCTCGAGTTCGCCGTTCTCGAGCATTTCTGGGACCACGGCCGTGCCGACGCGAAGGCGGTGCACGCAGCACTGGGCCGCGAACGGGGGATCACGCTGAACACGGTACAGTCCACCCTGAAGCGGTTGCACGGCAAAGGGCTCCTGGATCGGACGAAGGTGAGCCACGCGCACGTCTATGCGCCGGCGCTGAGCCGGACCGACTTCCAGACGCTCGCCCTGCGCCGAGTGGTGGAGCGGGTGTCCGGTGGAAGCGCGGCCGAGACGATCTCGGCCTTCGTGGATCTCACCGAGAGCATCGATCCCGAACAGCTGGAGCACCTCGAGCGTCTCGTCGCCCGACGGATCGAGCAGCGCCGTCGAACGGGGGAGTCGTGAGCTGGGGCCTGATCCAGGTCGGGCTCGCCCTGTGGTGGGCGTCGCTCCTCCTGACCTCGACCGCGATCGCCGTCCTGTATCCCGCGATCCGACCCTCGCTGGCGGCCGTCGTCCCCGCGCAGCGGGCGTTCGGGCTCCGCGTGCTCGGAGTGGCACCGCTCGTGGTGGCCACGCTCTTCACCGTCGCCTGTTTCGCTCCGAAGCTCGTGGGATCCTTCGTTCCCCACCTGGATCATTGCGCGGCCCACGACGACCATCACATCCATCTGTGCCCGAACCATCCTCCCGAGGTGGTGTTCGGTTCATGGTCGTGGTGGGTGATCGCACTCGCCGTGCTGGCGGCCGCGACCATGGCCGGCCGGTACGCGTGGCGCGTGTTCGGCTCGTGGCGGACGACGCGGACACTGCTGCGGGTTGCCGCGCGCGACGAGCGTCGTGGCGTGTGGGTGGTCCCGGCTCCCGAGCCCTTCGCGTGGTCGTTGGGACTCGGGGATCGCCGGACGATCGTGTCGACCGCGCTGCAGGACTGCCTCGACGACCGCGCCCTGGACGTGGTGCTCGAGCACGAGGCTGCGCACCGTGACCGTCGCGACGGTTGGTGGCGCGTGGTCGTCGGACTGGCGTCGTGGACCCACCTTCCCGTCGTGGCGCGGCGGCTGCACGCCGATCTCGAGCTGGCGGGGGAGCAGGCCTGCGACGAGCGCGCCGCCCGGCGCGCGGGGGATCCGCTGGAGGTGGCGGGCGTGATCCTGCGGGTGGCGCGGCTGCGCGCCGGATGCTCCGCGCCCGGCCCGGCCCTGCTCGCAGTCGATGCCGGCCCGGTCGACGCTCGGGTCCACGCCCTCCTGCGCGAAGATCCCTACGTCCGGTGCGGACGCCGCCTGCTGCTCGTCGTGGCCGGAGGCCTCGCCCTGTCCGCAACCCTGCTCGCCGATCCACTGCACCACGCGGTGGAAACCGTTCTCCACGTCCTCGTCGGGTGAGTCCCATGGATCGATCCCAGTCGATCGCGCGGTGCGGTGCACTCGCGATCCTTCTCGGCAGCGTGCTTCTCGGCGGCGTTCGTGTCGACGACGTGCGCGCGGCGACCCTGATCGACGAATCGCAGTTCCTGCGTGTCTTCGACGCCGGGCACCCGGCCGTGATCGCGCTCGGCGATCGGATGGCCGATGCCGAGGCCACGCGCATGGGGGCGGGGACTCTCGCCAATCCCGTCGTCGATGCCGAGGTCGAGGCTCCGGACGGTGCGGCGGATCAGGCCACGTTCCGCCTGGGGTGGAAGCCGCCGCTCGACGGACGCCGGAGTGCGGCGATCGACGCGGCCGACGCCGCAGTGGAGGCCGCGCGCCACGACCTGGCCTGGCGTCGCGTGCAGCTACGCCGGCGCATGCGCGCCGTCTTCGCGGACTGGGCCGTGGCGCACGCGCGCTCCACGGCATTGCGCGAACACGTCGATCAGTTGCGAGCGTTGGAGCAGCGTGCGCGGCTGCGCGCCGAGCGCGGTGAGGACTCTCCGCTGGCGGCGCGTCGACTCTCGCTGGAGGTCGGCCAGGCCGTGGTCGACCTGGCGGACGCCGAGGCCGAACGCGCACACCAACGCGGGCGGGCCGCGAGCGCGCACGGTGCCCTGCCCACCGATGCGGTGCCACGACTCCCCGATCTGCCGGAGGGCGCCGGGATCTCTTCGGACTTCACGCGCGCCGACGTCCGGGCGCGGCGCAGCGAAGTGGACGCCGCCGAGGCCACGGCGCGGCGGGCCGGTCGTGTCCTCGAGTTCCCCGAGCTCGGCTTCGGATGGACGCGCATCGCCGAAGCCGGTGACGACTTCAGCGGACCGGTCTTCGGCGCGACGTGGGAGATCCCGCTCTTCGATCGGGATCAGGACACGCGCACCCGGACCCGCCGTGAACGGGCCCTGGCCGAGGCGCGTCTGGTGCGGAGCGAACGTCGCGCCCGCGCGGAACGACAGGTGGCCGTCGAGACCTACCGCACGCTGGCGGAGACCGCGGACGAGGTCGGGGTCGCCCTCGACGACGCGAGCGGGGTGATCGACGCCGCCCGCGCGTCGTTCCTGGCCGGAGAGAGCAGCACCACGGATCTGCTCGACGCGTTGCGGTCGGTGATCGCGAGCCGTCTCGCCGCGCTCGACCTGCACGCGCTGGCCCTGGCCGCGCACCGCGAGCTGGAACTGAACACGCGGTCGGAGACGGCCGGAGGGAGCGGGGAATGAGCGAGCGATTCCTGGTGTGGAGCTGCGCGCTCCTGTTCGCGGTCGGCTGTGGAGGACCCACCGGCACCGCCGAGGACGACCACGGTCACGAGCACGCCGACGAGGCCGACGCGCATGCGCACGAAGAGGTCGAAGGTTCGTGGGCCGTCACCGCCTGGGGTTCGGCGTTCGAGATCTTCGCCGAAGGCGAACCGATCGTCGCCGGCCGGAGCAGCGGGGTGCTGACGCACGTCACCGTGCTCGACGGCTTCGAGGCGCTGGAAGAAGGCGTGGTGGCGATCGTGCTGCGCGACGACGCGGGCGACGAGTCGGTCTTCCGGCGCGACCGCACGCTGCGCGACGGGATCTTCGAGCTGTTGATGCTGCCGTCGCAGACCGGCGAGTTCGACCTGGTCTTCCGCGTGGAGGGAGCGGGGCGGACCGAGGACGTCGCGGCGGGCCGTCTCCGTGTCGGTACCGAGGACGATCCCGGCCGACTGCTGAACGGCGATGGCGACGCGAGCAGTCTCGAGACCGTGTCCTTCCTCAAGGAACAGCAGTGGACCGCGCGCTTCGCGACCGGGTGGGCGGAGGTCGGACGCATCCGCGAAACCGCGCGCGGCACCGGCCGGGTGCGTCCGGCCGCCGGCGGCGAGTTGCAGGTGACCGCACCGATCGACGGGATCGTCGTGTCGGAGCCGTGGCCCCACGTTGGCCTGGCGCGCACGACCGGTGAAACGGTCATGGCGCTCACTTCGCGCGTGTCGCAGGGACGCACGTTGTCCGAGCTCCGGGCCGTCGCGACGGAGAAGCGTGCGGCCCTGACGCTCGCCCGCGAGCGCCTGGAGCGCTTGGAGGGCCTGGTCGAGATGGGCGCGGTGAGCACGGCCGAGGTCGACGCCGCCCGCGCGCGGGTCGAGACCCTGCAGGCGCAGGCCGAGGCGGTCCGCCGGCAGACGGACGTGGTCCGCGGGAGCGACGTGTCGGGAGCGCAGCCACCGATGCTCGAGGTGACCGCGCCCTTCACCGGCGAAGTGGCCGAGATCCTCGTCGGGCCGGGACAGGCCGTGTCGGCCGGCGACCCGCTGGTCCGCCTGGTGCGCGTGGAGCCGGTGTGGGTCGAGGTGCACCTGGTTCCGCACGACGCCGATCGCCTGCAGTCGGGTGTGCAGGGACTCTGGGTGCGCGCCACCGGTGACCGGAGTCGCACGCTCTTCGAAGACGTCGCGTTGGTCGCGGTGGCGCCGGAGGTGAGCCCCCGCACCGGTCGTGTGTCGAGCCTGGTGCGCGTGACCACGGGCACGGCGCGTCTACGGCTGGGTGCCGCGGTCGAGGCCGAGATCCTGTTGGCCGAAGGCGCGGAGGGGATCGTGGTCCCGGTGTCCGCGGTGGTCGACGATGCCGGGGTTCCGGTGGTGTTCGTCCAGCTCGACGGCGAGACCTTCGAGCGCCACGAGATCGAGGTGCGCGGTCGCGAGGGCGACCGATTGCTGGTCGACGGAATCCCCGTCGGCGAGCGCGTGGTGATCGAGGGTGGGTCGACGATCCGGCGCGCCAGCCTGGTGAGCTCGGGTGGCGCCGGCCACGGGCACGTGCACTAGCCGCGAGGACGAAGCATGCTCCGAGGCCTGATCCGACTCTCGCTCCATCATCGCTTCTTCGTGCTCGGTGCGGCCGTGGTGCTGCTCGCCGCCGGCGTGGTGCGCATCACCCGCATGCCGGTCGACGTGTTCCCCGATCTCACGGCACCCACGGTGACCGTGCTCACCGAGGGCCCGGGCATGGCGCCCGAGGAGATCGAGAAGCTGGTGACCTTTCCTCTGGAGTCGGCGCTCAACGGCGCGCCCGGGATCCGGCGCGTGCGCTCGGTGTCGGCGGCGGGGATCTCGGTGATCTGGGCCGAGTTCGACTGGGGCGAGGAGATCTACCGCGCGCGGCAGGTGGTGTCGGAGCGCGTGCAGAAGGTGGGCCTGCCCGAGCAGGTCGTGCCGCCCGAGATGGGGCCGATCAGTTCGATCATGGGCGAGATCACCTTCGTCGCCCTGACCGCGAGCGACGAGGTCGGCCCCGGCGAACTGCGGCGGCTCGCCGAGACGACGATGCGTCGCGCCCTGCTCGCCATTCCCGGGATCTCGCAGGTCAGCCCGATCGGTGGCGACGTGCGCGAGTACCAGGTCGAGGTCGACGTCCCGTCGTTGGTGCAGCACGGGGTGAGTGTGGGCGACATGGCCGCGGTCCTCGAGGAGGTGTCGCGCAATCCCGCGGCCGGATTCCACGTCGACCGTGGTCAGGAGTACCTGGTGCGCGGTCTGGCCCGCGCGCTCGACGCCGACGACCTGGCGAGGGCGGTGGTGAAGGTGGTCGACGGCGTGCCCGTGACCGTGGCCGATCTGGCGACCGTTCGCGTGGGCGCCGAGCCGAAGCGAGGCATCGCGTCGTACAACGCCGAGCCCGCCGTGATCCTGAGCGTGCAGAAGCAACCCGGCGCGAACACGCTCGACCTCATGGAACGAGTCGACGCGGTGCTGACCGACGTCGAGCGCACGCTGCCCGAGGGCGTGGTGATCGAGCGCGAGAACTTCCGTCAGTCCGACTTCATCCGCACGGCGATCCACAACATCAGCGAGGCGCTACGCGACGGTGCGATCCTGGTGATCGTGATCCTGTTCCTGTTCCTCGGGGACCTGCGGACCACCTTCATCTCGGCGGTGGCGATCCCGCTGTCGCTGGTGGCCGGGATCCTGGTGATCTCGGCGCTGGGCGGCACCCTGAACACCATGACCCTCGGCGGTTTCACGATCGCGATCGGGGCGCTCGTCGACGACGCGATCATCGTGGTCGAGAACGTGTTCCGGCGGCTGCGTGAATCCGAGGCCAGGGGTGGACGCGCGGCGCTCGACGTGGTGTTCGGGGCGGCGTCGAGCGTGCTCGGGGCGATCTTCTTCGCCACGCTGATCATCGTGATGGTCTTCGTGCCGCTGTTCTTCCTGCCGGGCATGGAGGGGCGGCTGCTCGAGCCCCTGGGCTTCGCGTATCTGGTCTCGCTGGCGGCGTCGCTGCTGGTGTCGGTGACGGTGACGCCCGCGCTGTCGTACCTGCTGCTGCGCAACGTGGCCGACCGCAAGCCTCGCGAGCCCTGGTTGCTGCGAATCCTCGGCGGCGCGTACCACGGTCTGCTCGGCGGAGCGCTGCGCCGGCCGGCGGTCGTGATCGTCACCACGGCTTCGTTGGTGGCCGTGGCGGTGGCGGCGGTGCCGTTCCTCGGTCGCAGCTTCCTGCCTCCGTTCAACGAGGGTTCGTTGACCGTGAGCGTGGTCAGTCCGCCGGGGATCACGCTCGCCGAGAGCGACGCGGTCGGGCGGCAGGTCGAAGAGGTCCTGCTCGGCTTCGACGAAGTGGTGTCGACCAGCCGCCGCACCGGCCGCGCCGAGAAGGACGAACACGTGCAGGGCGTGAACGCCTCGGAGATGGAGGTCGTGCTGCGCGAGGGGATCGACAAGCCCCGTCTGCTGGCCGAGATGCGCGAAGCCGTGGCGGTGATCCCCGGTGCGAACGTGAGTTTCGGGCAGCCGATCAGTCACCGCATCGACCACATGATCTCGGGCAGCAAGTCCAACCTGGCGATCAAGGTGTTCGGGCCCGAGCTGTCGGTGATCCGTGGAATCGCCGGACGGATCGAGGAAGTGGTGAGCACCGTCGACGGGATCGTCGACCTGAGCAACACCGAGCAAGCCAGCATCCCGCAACTGCTGGTGGATTTCGACCGCCCGGCCCTCGCGCGCTACGGGCTCAGCGCGGCCGACCTCTCGCGCTTCGTCGAGGCCGCGTTCCAGGGCACGCGCGTGGGCGAGATCGTCGAGGACGGCGTGGTGTCGCGCGTGGTGGTACGCCTTCCCGAGCGGCTGCGCGAACACCGGGACCAGTTGACCGAGTTGCCGGTGATCACCCACGACGGCCGCGTGCTCGAGCTCGGAGACCTGGCCGAGGTGCGCTTCGATCTGGGGCCCAGCCTGATCCGGCGCGAGAACGTGCAGCGGGTCGGCATGCTCACCGCCAACATCGAGGGCGCCGACCTGGCCGGCACGGTCGAGCGGGCGCGGGCCGCGGTCGACGCCGCCGTCGATCTTCCGGTGGGCTACCGCGTGACCTACGGAGGTCAGTTCGAGGAGGGGGCGCGCAGTGCGCGGACGATCACCCTGCTCTCTGGACTGGTCCTCGTGGGCATGTACGCCGCGTTGTTCCTGGCCTTCCGGAACCACCGAGCCACGTTGATCGTGCTGGTGAACCTGCCGCTCGCACTGATCGGGGGGATCGTCGCCGTCGCCCTGGGCGAAGGCGTGTTGAGCATCGCCGCACTGGTGGGATTCATCACTCTCTTCGGGATCGCCACGCGCAACGGCGTGCTGCTGGTGACGCGGTACCAGGATCTGATGCGCGAAGGACTGGAGCGCGCCGAGGCCGTACGGCGAGGATCCGAGGAACGCCTCGCGCCGGTGTTGATGACCGCGCTGACGGCGGGACTCGCGCTCGTGCCGCTGGTGCTGGCCGGACACGACGCGGGCAACGAGATCCAGTCGCCGATGGGGCAGGTGATCCTGGGCGGTCTGCTCACGTCGACCTTCCTGAACCTCGTGCTCGTGCCGGTGTTGTTCGCGCGGTGGGGGACGGTTCCGTCGCGGCCGGAGACGGAGACGGCGTAGATCCCGGAACGGCTCCGGATTGGCCGCCGACCCCCGATTCCGCTATCCATTCGGGGTCTCGCGCAGATTCTCCACGGCCCCGACCGGATCGGAGGCACGGCCATGGCCGGCTTCTTCCTTCGCATGTTCGCAGTCGTTCTCGTGGTGTCGTCGTTCGGCCTCGTGGCCTGCGGTGGCGGTGATGGTGGTGGCGAGGAAGCCACGACCACCGAAGAGCCGACCGACCTGCAGCGCTACGACGTGCGCGGTATCGTCCGTCAGCTGCCCGGCCCCGGGGGGCTGGAACTGATGATCCGCCACGAGGCGATCCCCGACTTCGTCAACTCGAGCGGCGAGGCCGTGGGCATGGACGCCATGACCATGGGCTTTCCCGTGGCCGACGAGGTCGATCTGTCGGCCTTCGCGCCCGGCGACAGCGTGCGCTTCGTGTTCGAGGTGCGCTGGGGTGGATCACCGCCGCTGCGGCTGACCTCGATGGAGGAGCTGCCGCCGGGAACCGAGCTGGAGTTCCGGAAGGTCGGCGAGGAGTAGCCGGCCCGCGTCAGTTGACGCGCGGATCGAAGGGCATCATCGAGATGTGCTTGTAGCGCGGTCCCTTGCGCTGGAGGATCCGCTTCCACAGGCCGTCGGGGTCGTCGGTGAAGACGTCCTCGACCCGCGGGGGCTCGACGATCCACGTGTCGGCCGCCATCTCGTCTTCCAGCTGCCCCGGGCCCCAGCCCGAGTATCCTGCGTACACCCGCGCGCGCCGGATCGCCGTGCGCGCGGTCTCCGACAGCTCGCCGGTGAGGAAGCCGATCGCGTCGAAGACGTGCACGTCGGCCAGCGAGGGATCGGACAACTCGGCCAACAGCACCGGTTGGTCGGGCTGGACGGGGCCGCCCTGGTAGAGTATCGCCTCGCGCCCGGTGATCGGCATCAGCGGTGGTGCGGCGTCGGCGATGGCCACGCCGGCCGGGCGGTTCAGGACCACGCCGAGCGCGCCCTCGTCGCCGTGGGCGCCGATCAGCACCACGGTGTGGCGGAAGTTCGGGTCGTACAGTCCCGCGCTGGAGATGAGGAGCTGGCCCTGGAGGTTCTGCACGGCGGGTCCTCGTTTCTCTCGGGGCGATGCGTCCGTGGGCGAACCTAGCACAGCGGCCGGCAGGGCGCATCGGGGCAGGGACGGCGGGGAAATCCCGTGACAGGCCTGGAACCGGGGTCCGATCATGGCCGAGCACCACAGGTGGAGCGCGGGGGATCGCAGGCCGTCCATGCTTCGAGAGTCCCGCGGACGACGACGAGAGGAACCCGGCACCATGAGCCGAAACCGCCCCGGCCGCAACGACCCGTGCCCCTGCGGCAGCGGCCGCAAGTACAAGCGCTGCTGCGGCGATCCGCGCAAGCCCGCCGCCGAGCCCGCGCCACCGGTCGACGATCCCGCGCGGCCGCGCGCCGAACGGGCCGACGAGCTCCGCGGTGAGTTGGACGACATCTTCGCGACCCTGCGCCGGGAGGTCGCCGGGCAGAGCTTCGACTCGATCGAGCAGCTCCAGGGCTTCCTGGACGACCGCGTGGGCTGCCACAACCGTCAGGGCCTCGCGGACTTCGACGGCCTCGATCCCGAGACCATGCAGGCGCTGCTCGGCAAGCCCTTCGACAGTCCCGCGGTCGTGGAGTTCGCCGAGGAACCGGCCGCGCCGCCGCGGTGCGAGATGACCGACTGCTTCACCGCGATCGTCGAGGCCATCGACGACAAGGGTCTGCGGCTGACGGCCAAGGGCAACCTGCCGCGGGCGGTGGCACGCACCGCGGCCGAGCGCGCGCTGGGTCCGGAGGACTACCGCGAGTTCACGCGGCACACCGGTGTGCAGAGCGAAGAGGACTTCCCGCCGCTGGTCCGCACCCACCACGCGGCCATCGAGGCCGGACTGCTCGAGGTCACCGCGGGCAGGATCCACCGCACGCGGCGCTGCGACGAGCTGCTCGCCACCGGATCGGCGGGCGCCGTGTACCGGCTGCTGTTCGAGGCCGTGGCCACCCGGATCGACGTGGGCGCGCGGGACCGGCTACCCCCGCTGAGGATCATCCAGCAATCGTTCGCCTACACCCTGCTCCTGCTGCAGCGCTACGGCGGCACGTGGCGCCCGAGCAGTTTCTACGAGGAGCTCTTCGCCCGCGCGTATCCGGCCGCGATCGACGAGTGTCCCGACACCCAGTTCTTCTCGGCGCGCCGTCTCCTGGGCCTCGGCTACCGCCTGCGCATGCTCGAGAACCTGATGGAGTTCGCCGGACTCGCCGAGGTCGACCCGAAGGGCAACGCGCGCTACGTCGCCGACGAGATCCGCGTGCGGGCCACGCCGCAGCTCGGGGACTTCGTCCGCTTCCACCTCGACACCGAGCCGCAGGGCGGTGTCGACGTTCCGCTGGCGGGTGCGAGCGCCGGAGACGGGCCGTCCGAGGAGCCGCAGACCGAGAGATACGCCCAGTTCCGCATCGGCCTGCTGGGGGTGCATCCCATGGTGTGGCGGCGGATCCGGATCCCCGAGGACTCGACCTTCTGGGACCTGCACGTGGCGATCCAGAACAGCATGGGATGGACCGACTCGCACCTGCACGCCTTCCGCGTGGTCGATCCGCGGACACGGCACGAGGTCGAGCTGGGAATCCCCGGCGACGAATTCGAAGACGAGGTCGAGATGAGCTGGGCGGCCCCGATCCGCGACTACCTCGACCCGATGATGCGCCCGATCGCGACCTACGTGTACGACTTCGGCGACAACTGGCTGCACGAAGTCGTGCTCGAGGGCTCCGGCGAGGCTGCGCCGAGGTCGTTGCCCGTGTGCCTGGAGGGGGAGCGCCGATGTCCACCCGAGGACGTCGGTGGGGCGTGGGGCTACGAGGAGTTCCTGCGGGCGATCGAGGATCCCGGCCATTCCGAGCACCTGCGGTTCCGCTCCTGGGCCGGCCAGGACTTCGATCCCGACGACTTCGACCCGGCACGCGTGCGCTTCGAGGACCCCGTCGAGCGCTGGCGCGAGGTCTTCGAGGACGACGAGGACCTCGAGTTCGGGCCCGAGGACCGAGAGCCTCGCTGATCGCGGGGCCGCGCGGGTTGCTCGCACGGTCGGTGTGTTGCGGGTGACGGGCCCGGTCGTGGAGACCGGACTCCCGTCACCCGTGGGTTCAACGACCTACTTCACCAACACGACGCTCTTCCGTGCCACGTAGTCCCCCGCGGTCATCCGGACCAGATAGATCCCCGAGGAGACCTGCGCGCCGCGATCGTCGGTGCCGTTCCACACCTGACGGTGTTCCCCGGCGTTCAGGGTGTCACCGCCGAGCAGCGTGCGGACCCGCCGCCCCGAGACGTCGTACACCACCAGATCGACCCGCTCCCGCTGGGCCAGGTCGAAGCGGATGGTCGTCTGAGGGTTGAACGGATTCGGCGCGGCGCCCACCAGCTGGGTCCGCAGGGCCGATCCCGGAGGTGCGTCGACCGCCGACGTGATCGAGAAGGCCGCGTCGCTGATGTCGTCGCCGCTGTTGCCGGCGTCGTCGCGGGCGACCACCTTCAGCCAGGCGTCCTCGCTGAGCGGTTCGGCCACCGTCCAGCTGAAGCTGCCGGTGTTGGCCAGGTCGACGGCGAGGGTGTCGTACACGCCCGCGCTGCCGGTGCGCGACAGCAGGACGTCGATGCCGACGATGGTGCCGTCGTCCGTGGCCGACCACTGCAGGTCGGCGGTGTCGCCCACCACGAGCTGCTCGCCGCCGTTGGGCGACAGCACCTGCACCTGGGGCTCGCCGAGGCCGGTGGTGAAGCTCCACACCGGGCCGGTGACGGTGCGGCTGGTGTCGCTGACGGTCACGTACCATTCGTACGTGGTCTCCGACGCGAGCCCCGGCCAGCTCAGCTGGGCGTTGCCGTCGGAGGGAACGTCGCCGACGGTGCCGAGCAGCTCCCAGCCTCCCAGGCCGGCCAGGTCGATGGGCAGGGTGAACTGACTGTTCGCGTCGGTCTCGAACTGGTCGAGCGTCGGCGAGTAGGTCTGCACCTGCACCTCGCCCGCGCTCGGATCGAAGGTCATGATGCGCAGCCAGCCGTCGCCGCCGTTGGGGCGGTTCTGGTAGTCGGCCAGCAGCGTGTACATGGTGCTGCCGTCGAAGGTGTCGACGCGCTGGCCCTCGCCGATCACGTGACCGCAGAGGGTGAGGAACCAGTTCGGGTTGCCCTTCAGCGCGTCGTACACCGCCTGACCGTTGCCGCTGAACGAAGCGGGATTGCCGGTACCGGTCGTGTAGTGGTTGCTCACGATCGCCCAGCGGTCGGCGTGCGCGGTGAGCACGCTGTCGGCCCAGGCCAGCACCTGGGGTTCGGGTGACAGGTCGTACTCCAGGCTCAGGGTGACGAAGTCCAGGTCACCCACGCTGAACAGACTGAAGTGGTTGTCGTTGCTGGTGCCGTAGTTGCCGCCGTAGTACGAGCGACCACTGAAGTGATCCACGCCGAAGTACTGGTTGTACCCGTTCGTGGTGCCGTCGGGGTCGCCGATCGGCGACTGGTCGTGGTTGCCCACGGTGGCGCTGTACGGGATCCCCTCGGGAAGACCGGTGGTGACCGGATCCTCGAGCAGGCTCATGGCCGCCCAGGCGTTCTCCCACTCCGTGGGGTCGGCGTCGCCGTTCTGCACGATGTCGCCGATGTGGTCCACGTAGACGATGTTCAGCGCCTCGCGGTTCTCGGCGATCCACTGCGTCTGCGCGGCGAACACGGCGGGGTAGGTCTCGCTGTAGAACTGCGTGTCGGGCAGGTGGATGATGGTGAAGGGTTCGGCGGTCACCGTCTGCACCGGCCGCCCGTAGAACTCCACCGTCATCGGCTGGCCCTCGGGGTCGCTCACCGTGACGTCGAGCAGCGGTGAGGTCGACACGCCCGTCGCGCCGTCGGCCGGGCCCACCAGGACGGGTGCCGTCGGCGGCAGGTCGACGACCAGGTCGAAGGGCGCGCCCGCGATCCAGGCGTAGCCGCTGCCGTTGATCGTCCCGTCGACGGCGGTGCCGGCCGAGCTGGCGACCGCCGTTCCGGTGCCCTCGTTCAGGCCCCAGCGGGCGACCAGACCGGTGGCACTGCCTTCGATCTCCTGGTTCACGCTGGTGGCGATCTCGGTCTCGGTCCGGGCGTAGTTCCACACGCGGACCTCGTCGAGCACGCCGTCGAGGTAGCCCTCGGCGGTACCGCTCGAGTTCAGCGCGCTGCCGAGGGCGGCGTGCTGGATGCTGTCCGAGCGCGGCGGCTGACCCACCGTGGACTCGGCGTCGAGGACGCCGTCGAGGTACAGGCGCCACGTGGTGCCGTCGTAGGTCGCGGCCACGTGGTGCCACACGCCGGTCTGCAACGGAGTGGTTCCCGTGACCGGATGGTTGAGACCCGGCGACGCGCCACCGGCACCTTCCTCGAAGTCGGCGGCGAGCACGCCGTCGGTCTCGCGGATGCCCAGGAACCAGTTCATGTCGCGATCGTTGCCGTCGGCCTCGCCGCGCCCCTTGGTGACCAGGGGAATGGCGAACACGCCGCCCGCGCCGGTGTTCGACGCCACGCCGGCGCCGTCACGGCGGACCCATGCCTCGAGCGTGAACTGCCCGAGACCCAGTGTGGCCGTGGGGCCGAAGTCCACGTAGGCGTCGGTGCCGGTGAAGTCGAGGCCGAAGGCTCCCGCCTCGGGCGTCGTGGCGCACTGCACCGTGGTGGTGCTCGAACTTCCCACACTGTTGTAGGCCCGCACGCGGTAGCAGTACTCGGTGCTCGCGGTGAGTCCGACGTCGCTGTACGTGGTGGCGTTCGCGAAGGTCGTGTCGACCGGTGCGAAGGGTCCACCGGCTCCGCTCGTGGAGCGCTCGATCTCGTAGCCCAGCTCGTTGCCGGCGTTGTCGGTCCAGCTCAGATCGATCTGGGCCGGCGACACGGCGGTCGCGGCGAGACCGGTGGGAGCGAGGGGCGGATCGGTCGGGGTCACGTCGAGGTCGAAGGGAGCGCTGGCGGCCCAGCTGTAGGCGGTGCCGACGATCGTGCCGTCGACGGGAGTGCCGGCGGTGCCGAAGACGTCGGTGCCCGTGCCTTCGTTCAGGCCCCAGCGCGCGACGAGGCCCGCCGTGGGGGCGGTGATCTCGTCGTTGATGGTGGCCTGGATCTCGGCCAGGCTGCGGGCCTGGTTCCACACGCGGACCTCGTCGAGCACGCCGTCGAGGTAGCCCTCCTGGATGCCGGTCGAGGTCAGGGCGGTGCCCAGCGCGGCGTGCTGGATGCTGTCGCTGCGCGGCGGCTGGCCCACCACGAGCTCGGCGTCGGGCTGGCCGTCGAGGTACAGGCGCCACGTGGTGCCGTCGTAGGTCATGGCGACGTGGTGCCAGACGCCCGTCGTGAGCGGCGTGGTTCCGACCACCGGGTGGTTCAGGCCCGGCGACGTTCCGCCGGCGCCCTCCTCGAAGTCGGCGGCGAGCACGCCGTCGCTCTCACGGATGCCCAGGAACCAGTTCATGTCGCGATCGTTGCCGTCGGACTCGCCACGTCCCTTGGTGACCAGCGGGATCGCACTCACTCCACCGGTGCCGGTGAAGGCGGCGATGCCGGCGCCGTCGCGACGGACCCAGGCCTCGACCGTGAACTCGGCCAGGCCGAGTTCCGGTGCCGGGCCGAAGGTCGTGTAGGCGTCGCTGCCGGCCAGGTCGAGCGACGAAGCGCCCTCGGCCGGGGTCGTGGCGCACTGCACCAGCGACCAGCCGGAGGCGCCGAAGGTGTTCACCGCACGGACGCGGTAGCACCGCTCGGTGCCCGGTTCGAGGCTCGTCTCGGCGAAGCTCGTGGTGTTCTGCGCGAGCGTGGCCAGCGGCTCGAAGGGACCGGTGCTGCCCGTCGTCGAACGTTCCACCTCGTAGTTCTGCTCGTTGTCGGCGTTGTCCGTCCAGGTGAGATCGATCGTGTAGGACGACGAGGCCGTCGCGGCCAGGCCGGTCGGGGCCGTCGGAGCGGTCTCCGGGTCGACCACGATGTCGAAGGGCGCCGCGTTGCCCCACGCCCAGGCGGAACCGGTGATGCTGCCGTCGACGGTGGTTCCGGCCGAGCCGAAGACGGTCGAGCCCGCGCCTTCGTCCAGGCCCCAGCGGGCGACGAGTCCGGTGCGGGCCGTCGTGATGCGGCTGTTCACCTCGGTCTGGATCTCGACGATCGAGCGTGCGTAGTCCCACACGCGGACCTCGTCGAGTGCGCCGTCGAGGTAGCCCTCGGGCGCACCCGTCGAACGGAGCGCGCTGGCCAGGGCGGCGAGCTGGCGGCTGTCGCTGCGTGGCGGTTCGCCCACGACGAGTTCGGCGTCGAGCTCACCGTTCAGGTACAGGCGCCACGTCACGCCGTCGTAGGTGGCGGCGACGTGGTACCAGATGCCCGTGGTCAGTGGGGTCGCGCCCACGACCGGATGGTTCAACCCCGGCGAGCTGCCGGTCGCGCCCTCCTCGAAGTCGGCGGCGAGCACGCCGTCGCTCTCGCGGATGCCCAGGAACCAGTTCATGTCGAGGTCGTTGCCGTCGGCCTCGCCGCGTCCCTTGGTGATCAGCGGGATGGCGCTCACACCACCGCTGCCCGTGGAGGCGGCGACCCCCGGTCCGTCGCGACGGACCCATCCCTCGAGTGTGAAGGTCGCCAGGTCGAGCGCGGCCGGATCGCCGAAGTCGACGTAGGCGTTCGAGCCGGCGAAGCCCAGCGAACCGTCGAGTTCGAAGGGGGCGCTCGGGCCCCACACGGGACCGTTGATCAGGGTTCCGTCGGAGCCGCCCGTGATCGAGTTGGCCGCGGTGGTGCCGGTGCCCTCGTCCAGGCCCCAGCGACCGACCAGGCCGGCGCCCGTGGTGAGCTGCTGCACGAGGTCCTGCTGGATCTCCGCCTGCGTGCGCGCGACGTTCCACACCCGGGCCTCGTCGATCAGGCCGTCGAACGCACCCGCGGGTGTGCCCGTCGAGGTGAGCGCGGCGCCCAGAGCGGCGTACTGGATGCTGTCGCTGCGCGGGGGCTCGCCCACCGCGAGTTCGGCCTCGAGCAGACCGTTCAGGTACAGGCGCCAGGTCGTGCCGTCGTAGGTGGCGGCCGCGTGGTACCAGCGTCCGGTCTCGATCGAGGTCGAGCCGACGACCGGGTGGTTCAGGCCCGGCGACGTCCCGCCGGCGCCTTCCTCGAAGTCGGCGGCGAGCACGCCGTCGCTCTGACGGATGCCCAGGAACCAGTTCATGTCGCGGTCGTTGCCGTCGGCCTCGCCGCGTCCCTTGGTGAGCAGGGGGATCGCGCTCACGCCACCGTTGCCGGTGGAGGCCGCGACTCCCGGTCCCTGCCGTTGGAACCAGAGCTCGAGGGTGAAGGTGCCCAGGCCGAGTTCGGAGGCCGGGCCGAAGCTCACGTAGTCGTCGGTGCCGTCGAGGTCGAGGCCCGACTGGGCGTGGGCGGAGGGGGTCATGAAGGGAATCAGCAGCAGGCCCAACGTCAGGACGACGAGGGCCCGTCGGAGCGATTCGCGGTGATGCATGGATGTCTCCCGTGAGGCCGGGCGCGAGCGCAGTCGGGACCAGGTGGGGAGGGCGCCCTGGTCGACGGCCCGGTGGTGCGTGCGCCTACGCGCTCCATGGCGGAGCGCGGGCGTCGGATCGGCTCGGTGCGTGGCCCCTGCGTGGATGGGGTTCGAAGAGCGTAGCAGATCATTGCGGGGCGCCGCAGTCGGCCGAGGCCACGAGAACACGGGAATTCGTGACATTTGCGCCGTGTGTTCGCGCGATCGGACCGTCGCGAGCAACGCCTTTCAGGCCGGCAGGCTTCTCCTTACCCTGGGGCCCACGAAAAGGAGGTCCCACCATGGGCACGAACCCGTCGAAGCTGCCACCCCTCGATCCCGCGCGCGTGGCCACGGTCGCCGAGCACGGTGGCGAGATCACCCCCCTGGACCCGATCGGTGCGCGCGTCCGAGGCATCGACCTGTCCGCGGAGAGTGAGCCCCCGGCCGAAGTGGTCGACGCCCTCGAGCAGGAGATGGCGCATCGAGGGTTCATCGTCTTCGCGAACGAACGCCCGTTGTCCGTCGACGACTTCCTCCGCGCCAGCTGCTGGTGGGGCGGTAAGGAACTGCACAGCACCCACGGAGTCCACCCGGAGACTCCCGACGACAACCAGCACATCTTCCGCCTGTCGAACGACCGCCGTCACGGGATCCTGGGCGTGGGGCCCCAGTGGCACAACGACGGCAGCTTCAACACCGACACCTTCTCCCACTCCGGCTACCACATCGTGCGCCCGGCCGAGAAGGGCGGCGGGACGTACTTCGCCCACCAGGGCGCGGCGTACGATGCGCTGCCGGACGAGTGGAAGGAACGCTGGAGTCGTCTGTCGTCGGTGAACTCGGCGTCGGGCGTGGTGCATCCCGTGGTGCACGATCATCCCATCTCCGGTCGCAAGAGTGTGTGGTTGCACCTCGGAATGACCGGCGCGGTGATCGAGAAGCTTCCCGACGAAGACGGCTTCCGGTTGCTGGACGCCGACGAGCTGACCCGGCTCTGTCGCCAGTACAAGGACCTCCTCGATGCCGGCCTCGAGAACGGCTACACCATCGCCTACGAGTACGAGGAGAACGACTGCGTGTTCATCGACAACCTGGCGGTGGCGCACCGGGCCGCGCCCGAGGCGCACCTGCCGGTCGAGGAGCAGGGCCTGCGGATCATGCATCGCAGCACGGTGCGGGGTGTGCAGGATCTCGCGCCCGGGTTCGGACTGCCGCTGCAGATGGACGTCTTCGGGCCGAGTCCGTTCGGCGATGGCGTGTGGCAGGGTGGGGGGATCGGGTTCCGGTGGGACGACGGGGTGCGGATGCAGAATTAGGGGGTTCTTCGAGTACGTCCGTAGGTCAGTGGGATGGAGAACCGGGTTCGTCGTGCTCATCACCCGATCGGCGGCAGGTCGGGCTTGCCGTGAAGTGCTCGAGTCCGGCCATTCCGTGCGTATCGGAGTGATTGACCGTCCTGGTGTCGTCGCCGAGTCGTAGCCATCGCCGTCGTGGCAGCATCCTGGAGCCCGACCCACGCGAGGCCCCTCATTCTACGCCCGCCACCGCCGACGTCCGATCGATCGCAACGCGACGCCGCTCTCTCCACCCTTCGACCATGGCCACCGCGAGTGGCAGGACGAACAGGGTGAGCAGCGTCGAGCTCAGGACACCCCCGATGATCACCGTGGCCAGGGGGCGCTGGACCTCGGCGCCCACGCCGGCGGAGATGGCCATGGGGATGAAGCCCGCGGCGTCCGTGATGGCGGTGGCGAGCACGGGCCGCATCCGGATGCGACCCGCTTCGCGAACCGCGACCGAGAGCTCCGCTCCTTCCTCGAGCAGGCGGCGGGCGGTCGAGATCAGCACCTGACCGTTGAGCACGGCGATTCCGCTCAGAGCGATGAAGCCCACGGCCGCGCTCACGCTGAAGGGCATGCCGCGCAGCGACAGCGCCAGGACACCGCCGATGCAGGCCAGGGGAATCCCGGTGAAGACGATCAGGGCATCGGACGCCCGGCGCAGGCTCAGGTAGAGGAGGAAGAACACCAGCGCCAACGTCACCGGCACGAGGACCAGGAAGCGCGCATTGGCCTGCTGGAGGTTCTCGAACTGCCCTCCGTATTCGATGGTGTAGCCGACGGGAAGGTCGACGTTCGCGGCCAGTCGCTCGCGGACTTCCTCGACGTACGAGCCGATGTCGCGGTCGCGTACGTTGCACTGGACGACCGTGCGGCGGCGGCCCCACTCGCGGGTGATCGTCGACGGTCCCTCGGACCTCACGATCCGAGCGACGGCCGACAGCGGAACGACCGCGCCGGACTCGGTCGGCACGAGGGTGGCGGCAAGGGCATCCGGATCCCTGCGGGTCCGGTCGGAAGTGCGCACGACGAGCGGGAAGCGCAGCTGCCCGTCCTGGATCTCTCCGGCGGGAATCCCTCCCACGGCCTGCGCGGTCTCCAGCACGTGGGCCCCGGACACGCCGAGCCGGGCGATCGCGTCGTCGTCGACCTCCACGCGCAGGACCGGCTGGCCGGTGAGCTGCTCACCGCTCAGATCCGCGGTGCCCTCGATCCGGTTGAGTTCGAGCTGGATCTGGTCCGACAGCGTGGTCAACTGATCGAAGTCGTCGCCGTAGATCTTGATCCCCAGGTCGGAACGGATGCCCGCCACCATCTCGTTGATCCGCATCTCGATCGGCTGCGTGTAGGCGACGGTCTGTCCCGGCAGGACGGCCAGGACCTCCTCGATCTTCTGCACGAGTTCGTTCTGCGTCCGCGCCGCAGTCCATTGCGACCGTGGGTGCAGCGTGAGGAAGACGTCGGTGAGCTCGGTGCCCATCGGGTCGGTCGCCACCTCCGCCGAGCCGATACGACTCCAGACGTGGGCGATCTCGTCGGGGAATTCCTCCAGCAGCAGTTTCTCCATGCTGGTGTTGTAGGCGACGGACTCCTCGATCGAGATTCCGGCCAGGCGGACCAGGTTCATGGTGATCGCGCCCTCGCTCAGGCGAGGGACGAACTCCGAACCGAGACGACCCGCGAGCAGCGACGTGCCCACCAGGAGCAGCAGGATCCCCACCACGGAGACTCGTCGCCAGCGCAGCACGACGTCGAGCGCCCGGGAGTATCCTTCGCGGAGGAACAGCGTCGCCCGGCCCTCGCGGGAGGCGCGGGCGCGGGGCAACCACCACAGCGAGAGCGTCGGTGTCAGCAGGATCGCAATGGCGAGGGCTCCGACGAGTGCGAAGATCAGCGTCAGCGCCATCGGCCGGAACATCTTGCCTTCGGTACCACCCAGCAGGAGGACCGGAACGAGGACGAGCGTGATGATGAGCACTCCGAAGAAGACCGGGCGCACCACCTCCCGGCTGGACGCGGCGATCGCGTTCACACGCTCGCTCCGCGTGAGCGGTCGTCCGAGTTTCTCCTGGAGCTCGCCGAGGCGTCGGAGGTTGTTCTCGGCCATGACCACCGAGCCGTCGACGATGATTCCGAAGTCCAGGGCGCCCAGACTCAACAGGCTGGCGGCGATGGCCATCGACTGCATGCCCAGCGCCGCGAGGAGCAGCGACAGGGGAATGGTCAGGGCGATCACGAGGCCGGCACGCAGGCTGCCGAAGAGGAAGAACAGAACGAGGATCACCAGGCCGGCGCCGTACAGAAGATTGTGCCGGACGGTGGCGATCACCTCGTCGACGAGTTCGGTGCGGTCGTAGACCACCTCGACCACCACGTCGTCGGGTAGCGACGCGCGCACCTCGTCCAGACGCTCGCGCAAGGCGGTGGCGACCTCGCGGCTGTTCTCTCCCATGAGCATGAAGCCCAGCCCGAGCACGACCTCGCCCTCGCCGCCGGCGGTCACCGCACCCCGGCGGATCTCGTGGCCGACCCGGACTTCACCGAGATCACGCACCCGAACGGGAACGCCATCGCGCGTGGCGACGACGACGGCACCGATCTGTTCGACCGTCTCCAGGCGGCCGATGCCGTGGACGAGGAGGTCCTCGCCCGAAACCACCACGCGTCCGCCGCCCACGTTCTGGTTGTTCGCGCGCAGCGCGTCGACCACATGGTCGACGGTGAGCCCGTGGGCGACGAGGGCGCGCGGCTCGTACACCACCTGGTACTGCCGCTCGTAGCCACCCCACGAGTTCACCTCGGCCACGCCGGGCACGCGGCGCAGTTCCGGGCGGATCACCCAGTCGTGCAGGGTCCGCAGTTCCTCGAGCGAGCGCGTGGGTGAGGACAGGACGTAGTGGAAGACCTCGCCCAGGCCGGTGGCGATGGGGCCGAGCGAGGGGCGTTCGATGCCCTCGGGCAATCGGACGGAGTTGATGCGTTCGAGGACGAGCTGACGGGCGTCGTAGACCGACGTTTCGTCCTCGAAGGTCGCCACGATCTGCGAGAAGCCGAACTTGGACACCGAGCGCACGTTCGCCAGTCCGGGAAGGCCGGAGATCGCCGTCTCGACGGGGAAGCTGATCTGACGCTCGACTTCCTCCGGCCCGAGTTCGCTGGCGACCGTGTTGATCTGGACCTGTACGGGGGTGGTGTCGGGGAAGGCGTCGACCGGAAGGGTCACGAGCGCACGCACGCCGCCGAAGAGCGCCAGGGCGGCGAGGGCGAGCACCACGGGACGGTGCTCGAAGGACAGGTTGACCAGGCGTTCGAGCATCTCAGCCGACCTCCCGGCAACGGAGCACGATCAGTCGACGCATCCCGCCCCCAGTCGTGACTTCTGGAACTCGGACTTCACGAGGAAGCTACGGGCAGTGACGACCTGCTCCTCGCCGACGAGTCCGGCACGGACGACGGCGCGGTCTCCGGCGCTCCGGCCGGGCAGCGAGGCGAGCTGGACGCGACGCACCTCGTAGAGGCCGTCGCCCAGATCGACGAACACGAAGGGTTCGCCCCCGAAACGGTGGACGGCGGATCGCGGCACGGAGAGCGCGGTGCCGACCGCGCCGACTGCGACCTGCGCGTCGACGAACATGCCCGCCTTCCAGTGGCCCGCGGGATTGGGGATCGCCGCGCGGACACGGGCCATGCGCGTTCCCGCGTCGAGATGGCTGGAGACCCAGGTCACCGTGCCCCGGGTGCGTGCGCCGGTCGCCGTGGAATGGACTTCGACTGCCTGTCCCGTGGCCACGAGACCCAGCTCGTGTTCGGGCACGGAGACGGTCACCCACATCTCGCGGATGTCGGCGAGGCGGATCAGCTCGTCGCCCAGGCGCACGACGTCCCCGACGACCGCCGAACGATCGACGACGGTGCCCTCGAAGGGCGCGACCAAATCCAGCGTCGAGCCCGCGCGCTCGCCGCGGGCCATGGCCGCCAGGTCTTCGGACGCGATGCCGAGGTCCCCGAGGTTCTGCTCGAGCGCCCGGCGTCGGGCTTCGACGGCGGCCAATGCCGACCGCGCGTCGACCAGGTCGCGTTCGGCGGACACCCCGCGTTCGTGGAGCTCCGCTTCACGTTGCAGCGCGCGGCGGGCGGCGTCTTCCGCGGCCACGGCTGCCTGGAGTTCGGCGCGGGCCTCGGCGACGGCGGGCGAGGACAGGGTCACCAGCGGCTCCCCGGTGCTGACCACGTCGCCGAGATCCACGTGGACCTGGCGGACGACGCCCTCGACCAGAGGGGTGACGCGTGCGAGGCGGTTCTCGTCGTAGCCCACTTCGCCGATCGCCTCGACCGCGCTCGTCGCCTCGAGTGACACGGGGCGGTTCGAGGCGACCCCGGACAGACGCGCCGAGTCGGCGCTCGGCAGGCGGATCTTCAGGCCGCCGCCCGGCGTGAGGCCGTCCGCGAGCTCGGGGTGGCAGATTCCGCACTCGGCCTCGGCGAGCTCGTGTTCGGTGCACCAGAGTTCCGTGGCGGCTTCCGGGATCTCCGTCGGGGTGTTCGTGAGCGCGGGCCGGCAGGCCACACATTCGTCTTCGTAGAGGCCGTGCTTCTCGCAGTAGAGGCGATCGGCATCGCGCAGATCGGGATGGCAGATCCAGCAGCGGTCCTCGTAGCGCTCGTGTTCGGAGCACCACAGGCGACCGGCATCGCGCAGCTGGGGATCGCAGATCCAGCAGAGCGACGCGTCGATGCCGTGGGGCGAGCAGCTCGGCGCGGCGGCCTGCGCGTGGGAGTCGGCGACCTGCGTCTCCTGCGGCCAGTTCACGACGGCGAGGGCGGCGATCACGGCCAAGCCGAGGCCGAAGACGAGACTCTGGCGTGGGAATGTCATCGTGGGTCCTCCGCGGGGGAGTGAGGGGCCGGCGCAGTGATCCCGCGCCCGAGCAGCGATTCGATCTGGACCACGACCCGGTCGTAGGTCGTGTGAGCGCGGAAGCGTCCTTCCTCGGCGGCCACGAGGGCGCGCTGGGCGTCGAGCAGTTCGAGCGCCCCGAACTTCCCGGCCTCCTGGCCGATCCGGACGCGGTCGAGGGCGTCCCGGGCGCGCGGCACGATCCGCTCGTCGTAGTCCTCGAGCGCACCGGCGCGGACGTGGAGTTCTTCGAGCGCGTTGTGGAGCTGTGTGCGGAGTTCGAACTCGAGCGCTGCGAGATCCCCGTCGGCAGCCTCGGTCCGGCGCGCGGCAGCCTGCCGCGCGGCGTCGCGACGATCGAAGAGCGGGAGTTCGATTCCGATTCCGGCCACGAAGTCCTGGTCGCCGCCGTCGTGCAGCCAACGGATGCCGGCGCGTGGAGTGATTTCCGGCCAGCGGGCACGGGCAGCGAGCTGCTCGCCGCGACTCTCGATCTCGCGGCGCCAGCGCGACTCGCGCAGCAGCGGGTGGTGCTCGATCAGCTCGCGCTCGAGAGAGTCGACGCCGCTCAGGGCGACGTGGTCGTCGGATCGGCCGGTGAGGTTCAACGGCTCGTCGAGGGATTCCACCCAGAGAGCCGCCAGTTCGCGGTGGGCGATACGACGTTCCGCCCGGGCCGCCTCGAGATCGGAACGCGCCGTCTCGGACTCGACCTCCGCGCGCAGCAGCTGGATGGGTGAGGCTTCGCCGGCGTCGACCTGCGCCGTGAAGGCCTCGACCGTCCGTGCGGTCAGGTCCAGGCGCCGTTCCGCGAAGTCGACCTGGTCATCGGCGACGAGTGCGCGGTGGTACGCGGACCGGGTCGCCGCCAGGAGCTCCCACTCGGCACGCTCGAGCGCGGCACGCGCGAGGGCGGTGCGCGCTTCGGCGACGCTCGCCCGCCGGCCCCGAGTCAGGAGCGGATGCAGGGGCCAGCCGAGCGAGAGCGCGAATTCATCGGGTTCGAGGCCGCTCTGGTCGTCACCGCCGAAGCCCTCGGCATCGAGGCCGAGGCGGGGGTTCGCCCAGGCATCGGCCTGTTCACGCTCGGCCTCGGCCGCACGGACTCGCGCTTCCGCCGCGGCCACCGAGGGGTGTCGCTGCCGGACCAGCTCGAGGGCCCGGTCGAGCGTCAGCCGATCCGTCGGGTGCGCGGGATCCGCTGTCGCGGACGCGGACGCTGCGGCCCGTGCGGGCCCCATGGACCACGACGGGGCGACGGTCGCGCCGACAAGGACGAAGCGCACGATCCAGGTCGTGAGAGAGATTCGGAACACAGTCGTGTCTCCGGGTGACGACAGCACGCCGCACGCACGCGATTTCGCGCGTGCGATCACCGTCGTGATACGGGAACGACCGTGTTCTAGATCAGCAGTGGGAGTGGATACCCGGGAAAGGCGGCGGAGTCGGTTTCGCGTGGGGATCCGCCACGGGCGGGACCGCGAAGCGGCGCGTCATGCTTCTTCGCGAGCAACTTCGCGGGGAGCAGGCCGTCGCAGACACTCGCGGCCTCGCCAAGCGAGTGCGGTGCTGCCTGCGGAGCGAAGGGTTGCGTCGGCACCTCATCGAAGGCACAGCAGTCCTCTTCGGCGCAGTCTCCGTCGGAGGGCTCGCTCGTGTGGCAATCGACCTGCCAACAGGCCAATTGCGGACTCGACGCGAACCCGCGTTCTCCCGAGTCGGCACAGAAGGTCTGGACGAAGGACCCGTCGGCCCAGCCCAGGCTCGCCAGAATCACGGAGACGATGGTGATGACGGTCTTGGCGTGCATCTGCCGGCCGATGACGGAGGAACGAGACGATGATCCCGCGACTGCCGCGGAAGGGTAGCGCAGTCGGACCTGGTCAGCAAATCGCGGGCCTGTCTCGCCGGCGTCGGGGTTCGCCGTTCTTTGCAGAGAGGCTGCTGTCGAGGTTCGACGGAGGAGGTCGTCTGGGGACGAATCGCAGCCGGTGATGGGGCCCAGGCGAAGCCCTGCGCGCCGGAATCGTTCGTTCGGGGGGAGGTAGGCGGTTGCTCCGCAACGAGATGTCCGCCTGACGCGCCGGGTGGCGAGGACGAGAGCGTCGGAAGACCCGTCCGTGGTAGCGATGGCTGATTCCGTGAGGTATCCTCCGGGGCGCCAAGGAGTTGGGCGCGCCCGTAGCTCAGTAGGATAGAGCATCGGACTTCTAATCCGCTGAGACGCGTTTTCATCAACCGACGTCGAGCCCTCGTAAGTGGCAGCGTCCCAACGTATTTCGTTCTGGCCCAGCGGCTTAGGTCGCTGGGCCTTCTTCGTGGGGAGGGAGTCCGAGGGAGTGCTGGGGAGTGGGGAACCGCGGTGATATTGTAGCCAAGTTGTAGCCAATCTCGTTCCGGATGCATGGCCCCGTCACGCCTGCTGCTCGCCTTCACGTGGTCCCAGCAGCTCACAGGCACGAACCAGCTGCGTTGCATACGCATCTGCCGTCATGCGAACCCATGACGGGCGAATCCTCCCCACCCATAGCAGCGTTAGCCAGAGGCAGATGCCTACCGTTACGAGTGCGGTGGCGGTCGGGCTGTGCCCGCCGGCGAGGTCGACGACGACCCGGATGGTACTGGTCAATAGTCCCACCAAAGCCG
>DATFKK010000183.1 GCA_035268685.1 Candidatus Krumholzibacteriia bacterium
CGACGGACGCCGCATGGGCCGCGACCACGGCGTGCGCGGGCTCGAGGCCCGCGGCCTCGACACGCTCGAGAGCGACGTCAAACTGATCTGGTCGGTCGCGTCGAACATCCTCGCCAACCAGCACGGCGACCTCAACCGTACCGGCGAACTGCTGCGCGACACCTCGAAGGTCGAGTTCCTGGTCGTCCAGGACAACTTCCTCACCCCGAGCGCGCGCTTCGCCGACCTGGTCCTGCCCGCCTGTACCCAGTTCGAGACCTGGGGCCTGGAGGACGGCTGGAAGTACGGCCAGGAGGTCATCCTGATGCCCCGGATCGTCGAACCGCTGGGCGAATCGAAGAGCGACTACCGCATCGCCGCCGATCTGGCGGAGCGCCTGGGTGTGGCCGAGGCCTACACCGAGGGCCGCGACGAGCGCGCGTGGACGAAGTGGATCTTCGACCGCCACCGCGAGCGCTGGCTGCCCGACCTGCCCGACTTCGAGGACATGGTCGAAGGCAACGTCGGCGCGTGGTCCACACCGGTGACCGAACCGATCGTCGCCCTCGAGGATTTCCGCCGTGATCCCGAGGCGCATCCGTTGACCACACCGTCGGGGAAGATCGAACTCTTCTCACTGGCCATGCACCACTTCGGCCGGCCCGACGTCGCGCCCGCGGTTCCCAAGTACGTCCAGGAATGGGAGAGCCCCTTCGGCGACGAGGCGGAACGGTATCCTCTGCAGTGCATCGCCAACCACACGCTGGCACGCGTGCACTCGACGCACGACAACAACGACTGGCTGAGGGAAGCCCATCCACAACGTCTGTGGATCCATCCGCTCGACGCCGAGACACGTGGACTGCACGACGGCGACGAGGCCCGTGTGTTCAACGATCGCGGCGAGACCCGTATCCCCTGCGCGATCACCCGTCGCATCATGCCCGGCGTCGTGAACCTGCCGCAGGGCAGCTGGTGGACCCCCGACGAGAACGGGATCGACCGACGCGGCTCGGTGAACGTGCTCACCTCCGAGCGCTGGACCCCCTACGCCTTCGGCGCCGCGCTGCAGACGGCCATGGTGCAGGTCGCGCCGGTGGAGGGCCGATCCTGATGCGCCGGACGACCTTCTGGTTCGACGCCGCCACGTGCTCGGGCTGCAAGGCCTGCCAGGTGGCGTGCAAGGATCGCAACGGACTCGAGGTCGGCCGTCTGTGGCGCCGGGTGTCCGAGGTCTCCGGCGGTGGCTGGACCCGCGACGGCGGGGCCTGGCGACAGGACGTCTTCGCCTACCATCTGTCGATCTCCTGCAATCACTGCGAGAAGCCGATCTGCCTCGAGGGGTGTCCCGCAGGGGCGATCGTGCGACGCGACGACGGGATCGTGTTGATCGATCCCGAGCACTGCCTGGGCTGTGGCTACTGCAGCTGGGTCTGCCCCTACAGCGCACCACAGTACAGCGGCACGCTCGGCACCATGAGCAAGTGCACCTTCTGCGTGGAGGACCTCGAGGAAGGCCGCGACCCCGCGTGTGTGGAGGCCTGCCCCGTGCGGGCCCTCGACGCCGGCGAGCCCGAGGATCTGACCGCGCGGCACGGAGCTCCCGACATGGCGGTCGGTGCTGCGCCGCTCCCACCGGTGGGGCTGACGGAGCCGGCCCTGCACCTTGCACCTCATGCGGCGAGTGACCGTTCGGGCGAGCCGGACACCGTGCTGGCCCCGAGCCCCGCCCGGGGTCTGCGCGAATGGTCGCTGGTGGCCTTCACCCTGCTGTCGCAGATGGCGGCGGGCATCGCTCTGGTGGCCGGCGTACTGCGGGCAGCGCTGGCCGGGGAGTCGACGAGCGACCTCGCGTTCGATCCCGCCGCCGTCGACCGCGTGGCCATGCCGGCGATCGCGCTGTTCCTGCTCGCCGCCCTGCTCACGTCGGCGGCGCATCTGGGCCGGCCCGTCCGGGCGTGGCGTGCGTTGCGGAACCTGCGCGCATCGTGGCTGAGCCGCGAGGTCCTGCTCGCCGTCGTCCTGCTGGTGACGGCAGGGGCGGCGACGATCACCGGCCACGGCATCCTCGCCTGGCTGACCGTCCCCGCCGCGGCCCTGTACCTGTTCGGCATGACCCGCGTCTACACCGTGCGCACCGTTCCGGTGTGGAACACGGCGATGACACCGGTGAACTTCACGGCAAGTGCCCTCGTGACCGGAGGGTTGGCCCTGCACGCCCTCTTGTGGTCTCGCGCCCCGGCCGCGTCCCTGCCGTCGTCGGCCGCCGTCACGCTGGCGCTGGGACTGGTGGCCCTACTGATCGTCGTATGGGTCGGTCTCCGCTTCGGTCTGGGACACCGCATGCGCCTTCGCCGCCCCTACGAAGACTCCACACGGGTGGGGCCCACACCCGCCGGCGCCGGCCTGGCGGCCGCGGCGACGGTGACGCTGATCCTCGCGTCGCTTGGTGCCGTGGTCGCCTGGCCGAGCGCCGCACTGCTCTCCGCAGCGTGGGGTGCGTGGGCACTCGCCGTGGCGTCGGAGATCAGTGAACGACAGGCCTACTACGGAGCCTACCGGCGCGTCGGGGTGTGAGGCGGCGCACCTGCAACCGCCGGTGCAACCACGAACCCAGCACGAAGGTCACGCCACACCACAGGATGCCGGCCAGCGAATCCACCAGGTAGTGGAAACCACCGTACACCGTCCCCACCGTGAGCAGGGTCACGAGAACGGCCAGGATCCATCGTGTGATCCGGGCCGTCCTCCACGCACACGCCAGCACGCAGCACGCCACGGCCACGTGGCTCGACGGAAACGCCGTTCCGATCGACGAACCGCCGCTGACCACGGCATTCACCAGGGGCGGGAAGAGCGAGCCCGGCGCCGGCGGATCGAGCGGGCCGAAGTAGTGGTACGGACCCGTGACCGGCACGAGCACGAACCAGATCTGGCACGACCCGAAGGTCAACGCGAGCACGGTCAGGTACCATTCCAGTCCGGCCCACTCCCGCCGCAGCACCAGCACCACGAACAGGAGAGCGGGCAGCGCGTAGTAGGAGCCGTAGCCCAGATGCAGCAGCTCCGACACCCAGGTCCACGACCACGCCCGGGCGAAGACCTGCGAGGTGTCCACGCCGAACAGGGTCCGCTCGAGCGAGACGAGGTACGGGTCGAAGTAGCGCTCGCCCCAGATCACGTCGTTGAGGACGCCGATCTCGAGGTAGAAGAGAGGGCCGAGCACGAGCGGGAAGATGCGGCGGACGAAGGCGATGGCGACCGGTGCCCTCGAGCTCGTCCGGGCCATCAGGACGATCAGACCGACACCCACGAGATGGAGGGACAGCAGAAGGAACGGGTGCGGCAGGGTCCGAGCGCCGAGCAGCACCAGGATCGCCGTCACCACCAGGTAGACACACAGGACCCACTCGACGGGACGGAGGCCGGGTCCGAAGTTCCCCATCGCACGATCGATCCCGCTCACGGCAACCACCCGTGTTCGCGGTACCAGCGCACCGTCTCGTGCAGACCCTCGCGCAACGTGACCGCCGGGCGGAATCCCAGCTCCCGCGCGATTCGCGCCGGTGAGCAGGTCCAGGCCTCGGCCTGCAGGTCGGCGAGTCGATCGGCCGGGAGGGGACCCGGCCGTCGCAAGAGCTGGCCGATCATCGACGACATGCCGGCGGCCACCGGGAGCAACCCGGTCGAGACGGGGATCCGCCGCGGTCGACGCCGCAGCGTGTCGGCCATGACGTCGACGATCTCGTCCCAGTCGGTCGGCGCGGGGTCGGCCACGAACCAGGTACGTCCTTCGGCCCGGTGATCCCCGACGACGTCGACGAGCACCCGCGCAAGATCGCGGACGTGCACCACCGACAGCGCCTGCGGCACGGAACCGATGCGCGGCACCCACCCCCGCTCCACCATGCGGGCCAGCCGCAGGAAGTCCCGGTCTCGCGGGCCGAAGACCGCGGGTGGTCGCAGGATCGACCACGCGAGGCGGTCCGACGCCGCCTCGCGCAGCACTCTCTCCGCCCGCAGCTTGCTCCGACCGTAGGCCGAGATCGGGCGCTCGGACTGCATTTCGTCACGCACCCGCTCCCGCGTGCTGGGCCCGGCCGCGGCCAGACTGCTGACCAGGACGAAGTGCCGGGGTGCTCCCGCCGGGCGAGCACAGGCCTCGGCCAGATCCCGCGTGGTCCGGACGTTCGCTCGCTCGTAGTCGTCGTCGGTGGCCGCGCGCGTGGCTCCCGCCACGTGGATGACGGCGCGTGCACTGTCGACCAACGGCTCGACCGCACCGCGCTCCTCGTAGTCCACGCGGCACACCTCGACACGATCGACCGGCAGCGCGTCGATCCGACTGCTCCGCCGGACCGCGACCCGCACCGGCAGGTCACGGCGCAGCAGTTCGTCGACGACGTGCGAGCCCACGAAGCCGTTCGCTCCCGTCACCAACACCGGAGCGGTCGCGTCCATGTCTCAGCCTCCGACCGACATCTCGTAGAGGCGATAGGTCTTGTAGGGAAGAGCTCCCATGGCGCCCTCGATGGGTTTGCGGATGCCGTGGTTGTCCTCGAGCACCCACGAGAGCTCCGCCCCGCGCAGTCCGACCTTCGCCGCATGATCGTACAGGTCGGCGTACAGGACCGCATCGAGCCCCCGTCCCCGGTAGTCGTCGACCACACCCAGGACGAGCACGCGCGCGGCGTCGATCCGACGGGAATGCCAGAGGATCTTCAGCAGGCCGAAGGGGAAGAGCCGACCGTTGGCGTGGCGCAGAGCCTGGTTCATGTCGGGCAGAGCGAGGGCGAAGGCCACCGTCCGGTCGCCGTGTTCTGCGATCCGGACGAGTCCGGGATCGAGGACCTGCCGCAGCGACGCGGCCATGTGGTCGATCTCGGAGTCGGTCATCGGGACGAAGCCCCAGTTCCGCTCCCACGCCGCGTTGTACACCGACTTGAAGCGATCGACCTCGGCGTCGAAGTCCTTCTTCCGGAAAGCACGGAAGGTGATCTCGGGATTCCGTGCCCGGGCGATACGAGCCGCACGTTGCAGGCGCTCGGGTGCACCCTCCGGAGGAGCGTCGAGCCAGTACGCGAGCAGGTCCTTGGCCTTGCCAAGGCCGGCTTCCTCCAGGACACGGTCGTAGTAGGGTGGAGAGTGTGGCATGAGGACGGCGGGCGGGCTGTCGAAGCCCTCGACCAGTACACCACACTCGTCGTTGGTCGAGGGATTGACCGGGCCGCGTAGCGTGCGCAGTCCCCAGTCGCGACAACGCACACGCGCCGCCTCGACCAACGCCGAGGCCACGTTCGGATCGTCGATCGACTCGAAGTAGCCGAAGAAGCCACAGCCGTCGTTCCAGGCGCGCTCGTGGTTGTGGTTACGAATGGCCGCAATGCGTCCTACGACCTCGCCATCGCTGCGGGCGAGCATGGGCTCGATCTGGCCGTGCTCGAGGAAGGGATTGTGGGCGGGATCGAAGACCCGGACGGCGTCGCGGATCAAGGGCGGTACCCAGACAGGATCGTCGGCGTAGATCTTCCACGGCAGGCGCACGAAGCGCTCGAGTTCGGCACGCCCACGCGCCGGACGGACCTCGACGTTCACCTCGGCGCCCCCTCTCCACGCGGCACGGGCGGTCGCCCTACCCGTCGATCATCCCGAATTCGCGCCCCACGGTGCGGAAGGCCGACAGCACCCGCTCGAGGTGCTCCTCGGTGTGGGTCGCCATGTACGACGTGCGGATCAGGCCCCCGCCCTCGGGCACCGCCGGCGGTACCACCGGATTGGTGAACACGCCCTCGGCCAACAGTCGCTTCCAGAACATGAAGGTCCGGTCGCTGTCCCCGATCAGCACGGGGACCACGGGCGTGATCGAGCGTCCGGTGTCGAATCCCATGGCCCGTAGCTGTGCGTTCACGTAGTCGGCGTGCGTGCGAACACGGACCCGCCGCTCGGGCTCTTCGCGCATCAGCTGAAGGCACTTCAACACGGTGGCGATCGCGTAGGGCGGCATGCTCGCGCTGAACATGAGGCTACGCGCATGGTGCTTGACGTAATGGAGCACGTCCTCGTCACCGGCCACGAAACCGCCGATCGAGGAAAAGGCCTTGGAGAAGGTCCCGATCAGGAGATCGACGTCGTCGACCACACCGAGCTCTTCGCTCGCTCCCACACCCGACTCGCCGAGGACGCCGACGGCGTGGGCCTCGTCGACCGCGATCCTCGCGCCGTGCTCCTGGCAGAGCGGGACGATCTCGTCGAGAGGGGAAAGATCACCTTCCATCGAGAACACCCCGTCGACCACGACGAGCTTGCCCGCTTCGGGTGGCGTCTTGATGAGGAAGCGGCGCAGGGCCTCGACGTCGTTGTGGTCGAAGCGATGGACGTCGGCGTACGACAGACGGCAGCCGTCGATGATACTGGCGTGGTCGAGCTTGTCGGTGAAGATCACGTCGCCGCGGCCGGCCAGGCTGCTGATCACGCCGAGATTCGTCTGGAAGCCGGTCGAGAAGACCAGGGCCGCCTCCTTGTCACAGAAGTCTGCGAGCTCGCGCTCGAGCTCCTCGTGCATGGACAGCGTACCGTTCAGGAATCGGCTTCCGGTGCAGCCCGTTCCCCACGTTCGCGCGGCCGACTCGGCGGCCTCGATCACCCGCGGGTCGTGGGTGTAGCCGAGATAGTTGTTCGACCCCGCCATCACCAGTTCGTGTCCGTCGATGTGGACCGTGTTCGCCGTCGAACTCGAGATGGCCTGGAAATACGGGTACAGGCCGGCCGCGATCGCTTCACGCGCGCGCGTGAAGCGGCGTGTCTTGTCGAAGACGTCGACGGTGACTCGCTGGGGAACGGCCTCGGAGTGTGCCAGTGGCTTCATGAGCGTCGATCCAGGGGCGGTGAGTGACAGAGCCCACGATGTGCAATGCACGGGTGCGGTGTCCATGGGGGCAACCCGGAGCCCTCGCACCTGACTGCGGAATCGAAACGATGACCGGCCAGTAGAACGAATGGGCTGAGACGCCACCATCGGCATGCACCCCAGGTCGTGATCAGGGTATCCCCCATCCGCTGACGCCCGCATTGATGCAAGGCCATCACCGGACCGCGCCACGACATGATGCACGATCATCGTTTCCGGTGATCCGGTCGAGGACGTCACCATTCCGCAACACGGTGCATCATGCCGGAATTCCTATACTGGACGGCGACCGAGATGCGAGTGCTCCGCGCCCGCGCTGCGGAGTCCATCCGCCGAGCAGGGAGGCGACCATGTCCGCGCATCAGCCCGAGGAGCAGGTCCACCGCTCCGTATGGACACCTGCGTACCAAGCCCTGATCGTCGTTGCCCTGATCGCGACCCTCATGGTCGCGGTCCGCTTCTTCGTCGGCCTGGGCCCCATGACCAACATGACCGACGTCTTCCCGTGGGGCACGTGGAAGGTCTTCAACGTGATCGTGTTGACGGCCCTCGGCTCGGGCGGCTACGCCCTGGCCTTCGTGACCTACGTCCTGAATCACTACCGTTACCATCCGATCGTTCGCCACGCGTTGCTGACCAGTGCGGTGGGTTACACCATCGGGATCATATCGTTGACCGCCGACATCGGACGCCCCTGGAACATCTGGCGGGTCTTCGTCTACTGGGGCGAGTGGAACCTCGACAGCGTGCTGCTCGAGGTCTCGCTGTGCGTCACTGCCTACGTGGCGGTCGTGTGGATCGAGCTGTCGCCGGCCTTCCTCGAGCGCTGGCGCAAGTCGGGCCGTAAGCGCCTCGCCGCGTTCTCCGAGAAGGCGCTGAAGGTCCTCCACGTGATCATGCCGTGGATCATCGCCATGGGAATCCTGTTGCCGACCATGCACCAGAGTTCCCTCGGATCGCTGTACCTGCTGGCGGGCCACAAGGTCCATCCGCTGTGGTACACACCCCTGATCCCGGCCCTCTTCCTGGTGAGCTGCTGGATCATGGGCTACGCCATGGTGATCGCCACCTACATCCTGTTCAGTCGCCGCTACGGGCGCCCCAACTACGACGCGACCCTCACCCGTCTGGCGCACTTCATGGCCTACGTCATCCTGTTCTTCGGCGCGCTCCGCGTCGGTGACCTGATCTGGCGCGACCAGTTCCTGCGACTGTTCGACGGGAGCTGGCAGAGCTGGCTGGTGATCCTGGAGCTGGTCTTCGTGTTCGTCCCCGGCGTGGCGATGATCGTCGACAAGTCACGTCGTGAACGCCCGTCGTGCATGTTCCGCATGGCCTGCTTCATCCTCCTGGGTGGGGCCATGTACCGCATGGACGCCGGGTGGCTGGCCTTCGACGGTGGTATCGGTGCGGTGTACTTCCCCAGCGTGATCGAACTGATCGCCACGGTGGGCCTGATCGCCATCCAGGGGACGATCTACCTGCTGGTGATCAAGAACTTCCCGATCCTCACCGAGCCCGAGCCTCACGGTACGCCCTGAGAACGCCGGCCGGAGACCACGACCGATCTCCGGCCGGCACGACGATCCGCACCACGCACACGTCGACCGGTTCCGTACTGGAACCGCCGGGCCGTGGCGGCTACCCTCGGGCCTTCACCGATCTCGACCTCGGCGACCCGTCCCCGGACCTCGCGCACCGATCGCGCGGATCGCCCCACGAAAGGCCCTTCGCATGCACCGGATCCCCTCGCTCGGCGTCCTGCTGTGCGCGCTCGTCCTGGCCCTGCCGGGTTCTGCACACGCTGCCGACGAAGAAGACACCAGGATGAACGCCGGCACCTTCACCGGCCTCGAGCTGCGCGGCATCGGCCCGGCCCTGATGAGCGGCCGGATCTCCGACATCGTCGTCCACCCCGACGACACCGGCACGTGGTACGTGGCCGTCGGCAGCGGCGGCGTGTGGAAGACCACCAACGCCGGCACCACGTGGACGCCGATCTTCGACGACCAGAGCAGCTATTCCATCGGCTGCATCACGCTCGACCCCAACGACCCCGACACCGTGTGGGTCGGCACGGGCGAGAACGTGAGCGGCCGGCACGTGGGCTACGGCGACGGCGTCTACCGCAGCCGAGACGGCGGCCGCACCTGGGAACACATGGGACTCGAGGAGTCCGAACACGTCGGCATGATCCGGATCCGTCCGGGCGCGCCGAACGTGGTGTACGTCGCGGCGCAGGGCCCCCTGTGGTCGGGCGGCGGCCAGCGCGGTCTGTACATGAGCGAGGACGGCGGCGAGACGTGGAACAAGGTGCTCGGCGGCGGCGAGTGGACCGGCGTGAACGAGGTCCACCTCGATCCGACCGACCCCGACGTCATGTACGCCTCCACCCACCAGCGTCTCCGCACCGTCGCCGCGCTCATGAACGGCGGCCCCGAGTCGGGGATCCACAAGTCCGTCGACGGTGGCCGGACCTGGCGCGAGCTGACGACCGGGCTGCCACAGGAGGACATGGGCAAGATCGGCCTGACCGTCTCACCCCACGATCCCGACATCGTGTACGCCACCATCGAACTGGGCGACCGCGAGGGCGGCTTCTGGCGCTCGCTCGACGGCGGCGAGAGCTGGGAGAAGCGCAACGACTACCTGAGCGGTGGCACCGGCCCACACTACTACCAGGAGATCTTCGCCGATCCCCACCACCGGCACACCGTGTACCAGATGGACGTGCGGCTGCACCGCACCACCGACGGCGGCGAGACCTTCGAGGGCGTGAACGAGCAGTACAAGCACGTCGACAACCACGCCCTGGCCTTCGCCCCGCACGACCCCGACTACCTGCTGGCCGGCTGCGACGGCGGCGTGTACGAGAGCTGGGATCGTGGACAGTCGTGGAAGTTCGTGTCGAACCTGCCCGTCACGCAGTTCTACAAGCTCGACGTCGACTACGACGAGCCCTTCTACCACGTGGTCGGCGGCACCCAGGACAACAACACGCAGTACGGCCCGACCACGACCGACAACGTGCACGGAATCCGCAACAGCGACTGGCGGATCACCATGTTCGGCGACGGCCACGAGCCGGCGATCGACTACAGCGACCCCGACATCATCTACTCGCAGTGGCAGCAGGGGAACCACATGCGCGTGGACCGCGTCACCGGCGAGTACCTTTACATCCAGCCCCAGCCGGCCGAGGGCGAGCCCCACGATCGCTGGAACTGGGACAGCCCGATCCTGATCAGCCAGCACGATCCCGCACGGATCTACGTGGCCAGCCAGCGCCTGTGGCGCAGCGACGACCGCGGCGACAGCTGGCGCGCGCTCAGCGGCGACCTGACGCGCGACGAGGACCGTCTGACCCTGGAGATGATGGATCGCGTGTGGAGCATCGACGCGCCCTGGGACCTCTACGCGATGTCGATGTTCAACACCATCACCTCGATCGCCGAGTCGCCGCTCGACGAGAACCTGATGTACGTGGGAACCGACGACGGCCTGATCCAGGTGACCGAGGACGGCGGCGAGACATGGCGCCGGATCGACGACTTCGGCGACGTGCCCGAGCGGGCGTACGTCAACGACATCCGCGCCGACCTGCACGATGTCGACACCGTGTACGCGCTCTTCGACGCGCACAAGATGGGCGACTTCGCGCCCTACGTGTTGCGCAGCACCGACCGCGGCCGCTCGTGGGAGTCGATGAACGGCGATCTGCCCGACCGCCACGTGGTGTGGCGCATGGTGCAGGACCACGAGGATCCCGAGTTGTTCTTCCTGGGCACCGAGTTCGGCGTGTTCTTCACGCTCGACGCCGGCGAACGCTGGATCGAGCTCAGCGGCTCACCCACCATCGCCTTCCGCGACCTCGTGATCCAGCGCCGCGAGAACGATCTCGTGGGCGCGACCTTCGGCCGCGGCTTCTTCGTGCTGGACGACTACGAGCCCCTGCGCGAGATCGACGAGGAGCTGCTCGAGTCGCCGGCACACCTGTTCGAGGTGGAGGACGCCGACTGGTACGTGCAGCGCCGCGTGCTCGGCGGCAGCCAGAAGGCCAGCCAGGGCGACGCCTTCTACGTGGCGCCGAACCCGCCCTTCGGCGCGGTGTTCACCTACTACCTGCGCGACGCGCTGAAGACGCGCGAGCAGGAACGCCAGGAGCAGGAGAAGGAGATCGCGGCCGAGGGCGGCGACACGCCGTATCCCGGTTGGGACGCCCTGCGCGAGGAGGAACTCGAGGACGAACCCGCGATCCTGCTGACCGTGCGCGACGCCAACGGCAACGTGGTTCGTCACGTCGAGGGTCCGACCTCGGCGGGCATCCACCGCGTGGCCTGGGACCTGCGCTACCCGACGCACCGCGCCGAGACCGACGGGGAGGTGGACGAGGGCGACGGCTTCCTGGCCGCCCCCGGCTCCTACAGCGTGGAGCTGGTGCAGCGTCATCGCGGCGAGGTCACCGTGCTCGCCGGCCGCGAGAGATTCGATCTGGTTCCGTTGCGCGAACGCGGCCTGCCCGGCGCACCGCTCGGCGACGTGGCCGCCTTCCACCGCGAGCTCGAGGACGTGCAGGGACGCGTGAGTGCCGTGGGCTCGCTGCTCGACGACACGGCCGAGCGCATCGACGCGATCAAGGCCGCCCTGGCGCGGGCCCCCGTTCCGGTCGACGGCCCGAACGCGACCGCCCGCGCGCTCGAGCGGCAGGTCGAAGAGATGAAGGAGCGCCTGCGGGGCAACCGCCGGCGCGCGCGGTACAACGAAGAAGGTCCGATTTCGATCCAGCAGCGGATCGGCGTGGCCCGGACCGGCGTGTCGCGCTCGACCTACGGCCCCACACCCATGCACCGCGAGACCCTGCGCATCGGCGTGGAACGCCTCGAGAACCTGAGCGAGGAGCTGCAGACGATCGTTCGGACCGACCTGCCGGCCCTGGAGCGCGAACTCGACGCCGCCGGCGTGCCGTGGACGCCCGGTCGGGGAGTCCCCGACGGGCGTTGACGTCATCGCGCCGAGGCGCTTCGATGACGGGCGGTGCCAACCTGGTGCCGCCCGTTCGCTCGTCCCGCCCGGAGGTCGCCATGCAGTCCCATCTCGAAGAAGCGCTCGATGCCTGGCGTGATGCCCGCAGCCTGGTGATCGGCGAAGCCCGCAACATCCCCGCGACGAAGTACGACTTCCGTCCCGTCGAGCAGGTCCGCAGCGTGGGCGAACTGCTCGCGCACATCCTCGAGGTCAGTGAGCTGATGGTCGGCGAACTGTGCCGTCAGGACGGCGACTTCACGCGCAAACCCTTCGAGGAACTGCTCGAGGAACACGCCGGCGACGTCCGGAACCTGCGCGAGAAGGACGAACTGGTCGAGGCCCTCGAGCACACGCTCGAGACGGGCATCGACCGCCTCCGCGGGACGGGCGAGGACCACATCCTCGCCGGCATCCTGCGCTTCGACGGCCAGCAGGGCAGCCGCCTGGCGTGGATGCACCACGGCATCTCGCAGGAGATGTACCACGGCGGCCAGCTCGCCCTGTACACGCGGCTCATGGGCGGCATCCCGGCGTTGACGAAGAGGATCCGGGGCTAGGCCAGGCCGCGCGGCGGATCTGGTCGACGTCGTCGTCGTCGAGGACACCCGCTGCCGCGGCCTGCTCGATCACGCGCGCGGCCCGACGGTGGCGGCCGAGCCGACGCAGCAGGGGTACCTGGATCCACACGGAAGAGTGGGTCTCGTAGTCCTCGGGATCGGGGCGGCCCCGCTCCAACTCGCGGAGCAGACGGAATGCCCGGTACGGATCGATGTGGCCGAGCGCCGTCCAGGCGCTCGAGTGGTCCATGTACCCGGTCCGACCACTCTCCCGGAGGAGCGACACCAGGGGATCCCGCAGGCGCGCCGCCCGCTCCCCGTGTCCGGCCTCGAGCAGTTGCAGGGCGAGTCGGGCGAGGAACATCCGGTCGGACGGAAAGTCGTCGACGCCCACCGCGATCTCGAGACGTTCTTGGGTTTCGGGCAGTTCGAGGACCCGCGCCAGGTCCTCAGGGCGCGGCTCGGACCCGAGGACCCGTTCGATCAGGTCGCGCGGATCGTCGGTCTCCGCCAGGGCGCGACGAAAGTCCGAGTGGTCGTCGAACACGGGATCGGGTTCGGCCAGGGCCTGCGGACCGTCGTCGTACCAGGATCGCGCGACCAACGACTCGACCTCACCGCGGTCGACCACCGGCACGTCCAGCGCCTCGGCCAGCGCCATCACGTACTCGCGCAGGAGGGAACGGACGCGGGCGTCGTGTGCATACGGATGGAACGAGAGCAGACCGAAGCTGCGCGTCAGAGCCACCAGCACGCGACCGACGACCCGCCCACGCCCGTCGCGGGCGTAGACCACCTGTTTGTTGACGTCGGCGATGTTCGCGAAGACGGAGAAGTAGTTGGATTCGCTCGGAGCGAGACACGTGTCGAACCACCGCCCCATGTGGAGCAGTTGCAGGGGGTCGCGTTCGATCGTCACGCGGAGGGTCCCTCGGTGGCCCACGTCGACGACACGAACCGGCGCGCGGTCGACCCAGGGGTCCACGCGAACCCCGTGCGCCGCCGCCTCGCGCAGGAACCTCCGGTTCGCCGCGTGATCGCGCAGGTCCCACGGCGGCTCGCCCGCACGCACGGTGAGGATCCGCCAGGCCAGGTCACGCGCCGGCGACTCGAGAGACCGCGTCCCCGCGATCCCGACCAAGACGTCGACGTCGTCGAACCAGTCGGCGCTCCGACCCAACCACCGCTCCAGACGTGCCTGCGTCGCTGCGCGTCGGTCGTCGATCCAGCGCCGCAGGAAGGCCCGGCACGTCGCGCGTTCGAACCTGGCCACGAGGTTGTCCACGCGCGCCTCGGAGATCGGGGGCGGATGTTCGAGGTGATGTCGCAATCGCTCGACGCGCCGGCGCTGCGCCTCGTTCAACGGAGCGCGGGCCTCCAGGGCCTCGATCCGGCGCCGCAGTTCGGCGGGGTCGGGCCGGTCCTTGCGCAGGATCCGACGCGCCGTCCGCGCCGCCTGCGGTTCCCACGCCGCCAGTGCGTCGGCGGCACGCCGTAGCCGATCCGGGAGGGCGACGCCCAGATCGACCGGCGGGGCCTGGTGGGCTTCGACACGAGCGTGGGTCGTGCCGACGAGGCGAGCCAGTGCCGCAGCGTGCTCGACCTCGCGATCGGTCGCCTCGGCGAGGGCGGGGATCGCACGTTCGTGGAAGGTCGACCCGTCGACCGTCCCGTGCAGGGCGCGGAGCAGGGCGACGGCTGCTGCCTCGTCGTCGGGACACGGCGCGCGCAGCAGCGCCCTCCAGCTGCGCGCGTTCTCACCGAGCAGGACTGCGGCGACGGCCCCGGTCTTCCAGCCCAACCAGTCGCCCCCGCGTGAACGGCCGGACGCGTCGATCTCCGGGAGGATCGACCGGGGCACGAACCGCGCGTGCCGCTCGATCCGAAGGAGTGCCTCTTCGGGGGGCAGCCGGTCCTGGGCGCGAAGGAGTTCGAGGCAGGACTCGAGTGTGGAAACCTCATCGAGGTACGAGGCCCAGTCCTCGGGACCCTCGTCGTCGGAGTCTCCGAGGTACGCGTCCCACCAGGGTTGCCAGCCGGGTGTCCGTCCACCGCTGGCGGCCGTCCACCGTTGCCACAGATCGGGGAGCGCCCGGATCCAGGTTTCCCCGAGGCGCACCGGGTCGGGCGACCACGACGATCGGAACACGCCCACGAAGGCGGCGAACAAGGTCCACCGGAACCCCGCCGTACTCGGCACCGCCGACAGCGTACGGGTCATGGGTTCGAGCAGGGCCTCGAACTCGGTCGTGCCCAGAGCCTCGAAATGCTGCTCGAGATTCGTGAGCACCGGATTCGGGAAGCGCGCGGCTCGGTCGCGCAGAGCGTCGAGTGCCTCGGCTTCGGCCTCCGCCCACGGACCAATCGTGTCGTCGTCGGTTCCGTCCTCGGGTGTCAGCACCGCGAGCAGTCGCAGCAGTTGCTTGCGAGATCGACGCGGCACGGCGGCCATGCGATCGAGCACCCGCCGCACGTCGGGCACGGTGCGCCGGCCGCGGGGACAGGCGACCGTGTCCGGGTCGCGCTGCAGTGCCTGGGCCTGGAAGACCGAGTCGAGGAATTCGCGGGCTTCGTCCGGGCGCCAGGGCATACGGCCGGGGTCGGCCAGGAGAGCGGCCACGGTGGTGGCGTGCTTGCGGCCGAGTTCCCGGGCCCACTGCGCCAGGCGCAGGATCCACACCGGGTCGTCGTCGGGCACCCGCTCACGGCTGCGAGTGAGCAGCGTGCGGTGGTTCAGGACCCATTTCCAGTGCGCCCGCGCCGCTCTCGGCTGCAGGACATGGCTCCACACCAGTGCGTCGTGGACGTCGCGCAGCGGGTCGTCGCCGGACGGTTCGGGGGCGAGCGGCGGGGCCAGCAGTTCGATCCGCCGACCCTGGCGGATGCCGTCGAGTGCCCTCAGCAGATCGAAGGTCGCGGCGCACCACGCCTCGGCGTCGCCCACGACCTTCGGCAGCGCGCGCGGGAACTCGTTGCGCAGCGACACCACGCGGGCCCGGGTCGTGCGCAGCGTTCCGTCGTCGAGGTCGATCGTCCGACTGGGTGCCGCAGGCGGCACCGTACACCAGCGGCCGTCGGCGGTGGGAAAACCGCGCAGCCAGCCGAGTTCGTCGCGCAGGATCCGCTCGACACGTCGGACACCGGAGCGCTTCGGACGGAGTTTCTCGGGTCGCACGAACGCAGGTGTCTTCCGGGAGCACAGGCGATCGAAGGTCTGCCCAGTGTGCCCGATCGGCCTGTCACCGTCGAGAGGCACTCACCGATCAGCCACCCTCGCCCGACGACGCCCGCGCCCCGTCGATGCTCGCCACGCCCGCGCCGCGTGACGCCACGTACAGGAACACGAAGCAGTACAGCGCGGCCAGCTCGCCCTGGTTGACCACGGGGAAGAACGAGTCGTCGAAGCGGAACTTCCAGTGGAACTGGAAGTAGGCCACGGCCATCTGTCCGCTGGCGAGGAAGGCCAGCAGCGACGTGAACAGCCCGACGGCGATGCCCAGACCGCAGACGAGTTCGACCACACCGCCGATCCACAACTGCGACCCCACCGGCGGCTGGCTCTCGGTGAGCACGCCGAAGAGCTTCTGCATGCCGTGCAACGAGAACATGAGCCCCGCCACGATCCGCAGGGCGGCGTAGATGGGTTCGGACCAGGGGGCGAGAAGTCGAGCGATCATGGCGGCCTCCTGTTGGGACGCGGAAGGATCACCGGTCAGGCTCGGAGGTTCCGCTCGGGTCCGGAGTCGGGTCGTTCCCGAGACGAGGGGTCGGGGGCTCCCGCGTCGATGCAGACGCCCTCTCGCCGCACATTCACCGCGCAACTGCAGATCGAGGAGCCGAACCATGTATCTTGGTGAATTCTTCTTCGTGTTCGTGCTCGCCAGTGTGCTGAGCCTGATCCTCGTGTCCGGACTGGGGTGGAGACATCCCCGCTCCGACGACGTCCTGGCGTCGCTGGCCTTCAGCTTCGTGCTGATCGGTCTGTTCGCGTGGCTCGCGTCGGCGTGGATCGGCCCGCAGGGACCCACTCTCTGGGGCGTGAGCTGGGTGCCGATGGCGGTGGTCAGTCTGCTCGTGGCACTGGTGATCCTGTCCCTGGCCGTCCCCCCGTCCGAACCGCCGGTGGGCGAGCGTCGTACGGCGCGCGAGGAGCAGCGCGCGGTCCGCTCGCAGCGACGGCTCTACACCTACGGTGTCGCCTTCTGGGTCCTGGTCGTCGCGACGATCACGGCGGCGATCTTCGGCGACACGATCCTGTAGCGCGTTGACACCCGGGCGCGGACGGATCACGATCCTCCGCCCGCCGGCTCGCATCCCGAGAGGATCGGTGTGCTCCGTCCCGCCCGTCGACCGGACCCGTCCGACCATCCGGTCGAGGTTCATCAGCTCCGCGACCGGATCCGTCTGTACCTGCAGGTCATGCTGACGGTCGACGTGGTCGCGCACCTGAGCGATCACGTCACGCCGTTGCTGTTCGAGGGCCTCGAGACGCCCGACTACCCGGCGGTGACCCTGGCCGTGCGCTGGGGCGTGACCGTGCTCATCGCCGCCGCGTGGGCGGTGACACGCTTCGTCCAGCCCGGGCGCACGGCACTCGTCGCCCTCGAAACGTCCGTGGCCCTCGGACTCGCGCTGGTGTACGTGCACATCGCGACCGTACACCTCGACGGCGAGTTCACCCCCTTCGGGCCGGTGTTCGCGATGTTCGGCGTGATGTTGTTGCTGGGTGTGCGGGCGGCACTGGTGCCGAGTCCCGTTCCGCGCACGGCAGCGATCGGTCTGGCCAGTGTGGCGTGTGTGTTCGTCTTCGGGGGCGAGGCCGTCCGCTCGCTCGACCCCACGATCCTCGAGGGGATCGTGTTCATCGGTGGTGCGTACGTGCTCGCCACGGCGGTGACGTCGCACGTGATCTACGGCCTCCGCCGCGAGGTCCGTGCGGCGCAACGTCTCGGGCAGTACACGCTCGAGGCGAAGCTCGGCGAGGGCGGGATGGGCACCGTGTACCGTGCGCGCCACGCGATGCTGCGGCGTGACGCCGCGATCAAACTGATCCGGCCGGACGGCGACACCGACCCGGAACGCCGTGCCCAGACCCAGCGACGCTTCGAGCGCGAGGCCCACGTCACGTCCAGGCTCCAGTCGCCCCACACCGTCGAACTGTACGACTTCGGGCTCTCGGCGGACGGATCCTACTACTACGTCATGGAACTGCTCGACGGAATCGATCTCCATAACGCGGTCACCCGGTACGGACCCATGCCGCCACCACGGGTGGTGCACGTCCTGCGTCAGATCTGCGATTCGCTCGAGGAGGCCCACGTCGCCGGCCTGGTGCATCGCGACGTCAAGCCGGCCAACGTGCTGCTTTGCCACCACGGGTTGCGGCACGACTTCGTCAAGGTGCTCGACTTCGGACTGGTCGCTCTCGAGGAGGAGGAGCGGGTCGCCGACCCGAAACTCACGATCGAGGGCATGGTCGGAGGGACTCCTGCCTACATGGCCCCGGAGATGGCCACCGACCCCGCAGCGGTCGACGGCCGAGCGGATCTGTACGCGGTGGGGTGCATCGCGTACTGGCTGCTGTCGGGGCGACCGCCCTTCGAACGCGACACCGCCATGGCCACGATCCTCGCCCATGTGAACGACGCTCCGCCCCCCCTGTCGCACGTGAGCGAGGTCGCGGTGCCCGCGGATCTCGGGACACTCGTGCTGGGGTGTCTGGCCAAGGAACCCTCCCGACGACCGGCCTCGGCCGGCGAGCTGTCGGGCCGACTGGCCGCGATCGTCGAGGTCGGAACGTGGACCGAGACCGACGCGTCGCGTTGGTGGTCGACGCACCGGCCCTCGACCGTCGTCACTCCAGAGGAGTTCGAGCCGCTGAGCGTGACCCGCGTCGCTCCCTAGTCCCGCGCCCGATCGAGCGAACCGAGGAAGTCCCCGATCGCACCCCGCACCGTGGGCAGTGACGAGCCGAACCCGTCGTTGTGGCCCCCGCGCAGGTCCACCCGTCGCTTCGGGGGCGCCGCGGCATCGTACAGGCGGGTGCCGAGTTCGTAGGGAATGACCTCGTCGTCGGGACTGTGCAGGAAGAGCTTGGGGACGTCGGTCGCGGCCACGGCCTCGGCGGCGTCGAAGCGGAAGCGCAGGAGCCGGCCCACGGGCAGCCACCCGTAGTGGCGCCGGGCGACGTCGATGGCGCGGTTGAAGGTCGACTCGACCACCAGCCCGCCGACCCGGACCTGCCGGGCGAGATCGGCGGCGACGGCTCCTCCCAGCGAGCGGCCCCAGACCACGACGTGCTCCGGGGGAAGCCCTTCGTCCTCGACGAGGAATCGCCACGCCGCCCGCGCGTCATCGTACAGACCCGACTCGCTCGGCGAACCCTCGCTCCGACCGTAGCCACGGTAGTCGAAGATCAGCACCGACAACCCGAGATCGTGCAGGACCTGCAGCGTGAACAGACGATCTGCGATGTCACCGGCGTTGCCGTGACAGAAGAGCACGGTGAAGCGTGCGTCGGGGTGCGGCACGAGCCAACCGTGGAGCGTGACGCCGTCCTCGGTGGTGAAGGTGACCTCGCGGTGATCGAGACCCACCACGCCGGGATCGGCGTCGAGCGTGCGGTCGGGGAAGTAGAGCAAGCGGTCCTGGAGTGCCCACGCCAGCAGGACCAGCACGGCGTAGGCCGCGCCCAGGGCGACGACGATCGACACGACGAGCGACATCCTCACGCCTCGGATCCTCACGGGCCGGGGGGCTCCTGCGTTTGTGCACCGCGAGCACGCCGGTGTCCAGTCCCGTCGGCCGGTTCCCGGTCTTCTCGACTCCCGAGGGGTCTGTCAGGACCCGCGCCGGTGGCATCCCGGTTCCCGTTCTCGCGACGAGAGGACCGAAACCAGCAACCTCCACACCGCCCGCGTGCCGGCTGGACTCACCGGAGTACCACGAACGGTCGTGGCTCACGCGCCTCCACGGAAGCGGTCGGCGGTCGAGCCTCCTAGACTGGGCAGAGTTCCGAGTTCCACAGTTTGCTCATTGATTCCCGAGGAGTTCTCTTCAGTGGTCCGACGTTGGTTCTTCGCCGTCCTGATCGTCCTGGTCGTCATCGAAGCCGTACTCGCGATCATCTGGCCGCCTGGCCTCTGGTCACTCGTGGTGCTCGGCCCGCTCGCCCTGCTCGGCCTGCACGACGTACTGCAGACGAAACGCACGATTCTGCGAAATTTCCCCCTCATCGGTCACTTCAGGTATCTGTTCGAGGACATCCGGCCCGAGATCCAGCAGTACTTCATCGAATCGAACATCGATGCGCATCCCATCGAGCGTGAGATGCGGAGCATCGTCTACCAGCGAGCCAAGGGAGAACTCGAGACCAAGCCCTTCGGAACGGAGCGAGACGTGTACCGCCCGGGCTACGAGTGGGCGGGGCACGCACTCCAGGGCACCGACGAGGTCGACCGGGACGTTCGCGTCCGCGTGGGATCGGACAAGTGCGAAAAACCGTACGACGCGTCACCGTTGAACATCTCGGCAATGAGTTTCGGAGCCCTGTCCTCGGCGGCGGTCCGCGCACTGAACATCGGAGCCAGGGAAGGCCGGTTCGCGCACAACACGGGTGAAGGGGGCTTGTCGCAACACCACCTCGAACCGGGTGCCGACATCATCTGGCAGATCGGGACTGGTTACTTCGGCTGCAGAACACTCGACGGAGCGTTCGACCCCGACCGGTTCCGGGACAATGCACGGATCGAGCAGGTTCGCATGATCGAGGTCAAACTGTCACAAGGAGCCAAGCCCGGACATGGTGGGGTGCTACCGGCGTGCAAGGTGACGCCGGAGATCGCGAAGTACCGTGGAGTGCCCAAGGGGAAGACCGTCATTTCGCCCCCTCGGCACACCGCGTTCGAATCCCCCGTGGAGATGCTCGAATTCCTAGCGCAGCTCCGCGAACTCTCGGGAGGCAAACCCGTCGGCTTCAAGATCTGCATCGGGGAGCGTGTCGAGTTCCTCGCACTGTGCAAGGCGATGCGGGAGACGGGCCTCACGCCCGATTTCATCACGGTCGACGGTGGCGAGGGAGGAACCGGGGCGGCGCCCCTCGAGTTCTCCAACTCCATGGGGATGCCGGCTCGCGAGAGCTGGAGCTTCGTACACAACGCGCTCGTCGGCTCCATGCTGCGAACGAACATTCGGGTGTTCGCGAGCGGCAAGATCTTCACCGGTTTCCACATGGTGCGCGCAATGGCATTGGGCGCAGATGCCTGCTACAGCGCGCGCGGTTTCATGCTCGCGCTCGGATGCATCCAGGCGCTCCGCTGCAATACGGACGCTTGCCCGACGGGAGTCGCCACCCAGAATCCCGCACTGGTGAAAGGGCTGGTCGTCGCGGACAAGTCGGAGAGGGTCCGGCGATTCCACGAGGGAACGATCACGAGTTTCGTCGAGCTGCTCGGTGCAATGGGTATCGACTCACTCGACGGGATCACGCCGGACCGCATTCACCGCCGAGCGGACGACGGCCGCGTCCGCACGCTCGCCGAGTTGTCCGACTCCCTGGAGCCCGGGGCGCTCGTCGACGGGTCGGCACCCGATGATTGGCAACGTGCGTGGAACCGAGCGCAGGCATCCTCGTTCGCGCCCGCCTACGCGTCCCATTCCTGAGATCCCGACACGGAGCCGTGGAATCGGGTCCCGAACTCCGAGCCATGTAGGAACACCTCGCGAAGGGAGATCCACCGTGCCCCGCGCCCTTCTCCTCCCGCTCGCCCTGCCCCTGCTGCTCGTCGCCTGTGGCAGCGGTCAGGAGACCGACACTTCCGACGAGGCACAGGAGCCATCGATCGACGAACTCCGCTCGCTCCCGTATCTCGGCTTCACCGGCGAGGCCGACGAGGACGAGTCGGGGACCGTGCACTTCGACCCCGAGCGTTCGTCCCCCGGCTACAACCTCTACACGGTGCGCCAGCTCTCGATGGCCGAACTCGTCGATGCCCGCGGCGAGGTGGTGCGACGCTGGACCGGACCGCCGGGACGCTGGGCGCGCGTGCAACTCCTGGACAACGGCGACCTGCTGATCGTGGGCAAGGACGACGTGCGCTACGTCATGCGGCAGACCTGGGGCGGCGAGGTCCTGTGGCGCCACGATCTCCCCTCGCACCACGACATCCGGCTCACACCCGACGGCCACGTGGCCACGCTCACTCTGTACGAACGCTCCCTGCCGGCGATCACCACCAAGGTACCGGTGCGCGACGACGCGGTGACCGTCTTCGACGGACCCACCGAAGAGATCCTCGACGAGGCGTCGCTGTACGACGTCCTGCACGACGGCGGCTTCGACTTCCAGTTCGTCGCGCCCGATCCGAAGGTCGGCCACGTCGACCTCCTGCACGCCAACTCCGTGCGCTGGATGACCGATCCGGATCTCTTCGGGCGCGACCGGATCTACGAGGCCGGCAACGTGATCGTGAGCATCCGCCACCAGGACACCATCTCCATCTTCGACTTCGACGACCGCGAGCTTCTGTGGGCCTGGGGCCAGGGCGAGATCAGCGGTCCGCACGACGCCCACGTACTCGCCAACGGCAACCTGCTGATCTTCGACAACGGTCTCGGGCGGGACTGGTCGCGCGTGATCGAACTCGATCCGCTCCGGCGCGAGATCGTGTGGAGCTACCGCGCCCCACATCCCTACGACTTCTACACCCGTGGCCGCGGCTCGAACCAGCGACTGCCGAACGGCAACACGCTGATCACCGAGTCCGACACCGGCCGCGTGTTCGAGGTCACGCCCGACGGCGAGGTCGTCTGGGAGTACTTCAGCCCGCACTTCCGCAACGAGAAGCGCGCCACGCTCGTGCGTTGCTACCGGATCGGGACGGACCTCGTGGAGCGGTTGGTGGCCGAGCACCGTGAGACCGGCCGCCGCTGACCGGTGTCCGGGATGCCATCACCCGGACGTCCGGCGACGCCCCGTGGACCGCATCCGTCCGAGGTCCTACACTTCCGCCCTCACGACCCGAGACCGAGGAGGAGGACATGGGATTCGCACCGTCGCCGATGAAGCTCGCCAGCACCGCGTTCGCCGATCGCGGAGCGATTCCGACCAAGCACAGCGGTGAAGGCGAGAACACGTCGCCGCCGCTGACCTGGACCGACGCTCCCGACGGCACGAAGGCCTTCGCCGTGATCTGCCACGATCCCGACGCCCCGCTGGTGACCCCGAAGGGCCAGTACGGCTACGTGCACTGGGTGCTGTACGACATCCCCGGCTCGGTCACCGAGCTGCACGAGGGCACGCAGGACTACACCGCCGGCAAGAACGAGACGGGCGAGGCCGGCTACACCGGCCCCATGCCGCCCAACGGCCACGGCGTGCACCACTACTTCTTCTGGGTGCTCGCGCTCGACCAGGACGTCGAGCTGCCGGCCGGCCTGACGCTGTGGGAGCTGCTCGAGAAGATCGAGCCCCACGTGCTCGGCATGAACCGGCTGGTGGGGACGTACGAGCGGGACTGATCGCGGTCTGTCGATCTCGGCGCCGCACGGGGACGAGGATCGCGGCCGTCAGGTCTCGTTCCCCGTGCACGCCGACTGTCGAGTCCGTCGACTTCCGCGACGGAAGTGGGAAGCCTGGGACTCAGCCGGAAGCGCATCACACCGCCGGCCCGACGATCGGCTCCCGCCACCCGACCACCGGGAGGTCCGTGCCCGTGCGTGCCGGTCCGATCCTGTCGCTGATCCTTCTCGTCCAGTCCGTGCTCGCGGGCACGGCCCCCGCCCAGGCGGCCTCGATGTGGAGGGACTTCGCTCCCACGACGGCGATCGCCATCGGCGAACTCGCGCGGGTCGACGAGTGGGATCTGCTGGTCCTGATGAGCGGTCACGACGGCGCCAGCAATGCGGACGACTGGGGCGGCGCACGGTGGGTGAATGCGAACGTGACCGAGTGGCAGTTCGGCGGCAGCGCCGACGACATCGCGGGCCGAGAGCCCGATCCGAACATCATCGACCTCCTGGCCGTGCCCTGGGCAGGGAGCGAATCGGCGCCGGAGCAGTTCGAGCAGCTCCACTACCTCACGCCCGAGGCGCAGGCTCGCTTCACGAACGACCTCGATTCGGTCGAGCTCGCCATGTCCGGGTCCGAAGCCGTGGCAATCGAAGGTCCCGTGTCGGACGACCCGGCGCCGGTCCGTCACCGGCTGGCGATCGAGTCGATCGCACCGAATCCCTTCAACCCGTCGACGACGATCCGCTTCCGCCTCGCGACGGACGGGTCCGCTCGGAGAAGATGGTGCTGCTGGAGTGAACCTCGCCCCTCGTGCACTGCGAGGGTTCGGCACGATCACCGCAAGGAGCTACCGAGGGACTCACGACCCACGGCGTGGCCTGCGCTCACACCGAGAACCGCACCTCGATCACGTCGCCGTCGTGCACGACGTAGTCCTTGCCCTCGAGCCGGTACACGCCCGCGGCCTTGGCGGCCTTCTCGTCACCGTACTTCTCGAGGTCTTCGAAGGCGACCACCTCGGCGCGGATGAAGCCGCGCTGCAGGTCGGTGTGGATCCGGCCGGCGGCCTCGGGCGCGGTGGCGCCCTCACGCACGCTCCAGGCCCGGCACTCGTCGGGCCCCGACGTGAGGAAGGAGATCAGACCCAGCCCGGCGTAGGCCGTGCGGATGAAGCGGTCGACGGCGGGCGTGTCGATGCCGAGGTCGGCCATGAACTCGCGGCGTTCTTCGTCGTCGAGTCCGGCGATCTCGGCCTCGATCGGAGCCGACAGCGCGCACAGCGCGTGGCCCGCCCGCTCGCAGGCGGCGGCCAGGGCGGGCTCGGGCTCGGCCCCGGCCCGGTCCTCGGCCACGTTCGCCACCACCACCACGGGCTTCAGCGACAGGAACTGGTAGCCGCGCAGGCGGGTGAGCTCGTCGTCGCCCAGGTCGAGCGTGCGCAGCGGCTGCTCGTCCTCGAGGTGCGCCTTCAGCTTCTCCATGATCCCGATCTCGGCCTCGGCCTCCTTCAGGCCGCGCTTGCGATCGGCGACCAGTTTCTCGAGCCGTCGGTCGACCAGGTCGAGGTCGGTCACCGCGGTGGCGAGTTCGAAGGACTCGAGGTCGTCGGTGTCCTCGCTGCTCCCGCTGAAGCGATCGAGCACCAGCACCAGGGCGTCGCAGTTGCGAAGTTCGGGCACGGCGAGCAGCGCGTTCAGGTCGGCGCCGGCGTGCCTGGGCTCGGCCCCCAGATCCGTGAACTCGAGATGGGCCGGCGTCGTCTTCTTCGGCTGATACTTCTCGGCGAGCCAGTCCAGGCGGGGATCGGGCACGGGAACCGTGACCTCGTGGTCCTGCTTGCCCCGGCGCGCGCCCTCTCCCGCCATGAGCAGCGAGAAGAGCGAACTCTTGCCGACCTGGGGTTCGCCGACGATTCCGATCATGTCAGTGGCCTCACGAAGAGGAGTTGAGCGTGGTCCGCGCGAGCCCCGCGCGACCGCACCATCCTACGGACCCGGCTGCGCATCCGCAAAGCGACCCCGGATCCCGTCCCGCTTGACCGCGTCGACGCTTCCTCCGTATCGTCGACTTCCCGCCTCCCCCCCCGGAGCCCGGATCGTGAGCTCGATCACCCGTCGTCGCTGGATGCTCGCGACCGTCGCGATGCTGTTGGCGCGCCCGCTCGGCCTCGTTTCGGCCCTGTCGGGGTGTGCGTCGTCCGACGACGAGGAGACCGACCCCATCCTGCGCGTGCCCGTCGCCGACGTCCCCACCGAGGGCCGGATCGAGCGCAAGCAGGGCCGCGTGGTCGTCGAACTGCGACGCGAGGACGGCGAGATCCGGGCGCGGTCCATGCTCTGCTCGCACCAGTTCTGCCGCGTGCAGTGGAAGCCCGACGAGAACCACTACCTCTGCCCCTGCGACGACGGCCTCTTCGCCGCCGACGGCAGCGTCAAGTACGGCCGCGCGAGGCGGCCGCTGCGCGACCTCGAGTACCGGACGATGGGCGACGAGATCTGGATCGACACGCGGCAGGTGTACCGGCTGGCGCCACTGCCGGACGACCCCACCGGCACGGAGTGAGCCGTCGTTCCGCCACGATTGCGCACACCGACGGCGTTCGACGCATCCCATGGTGCCCCCCTACGGGAAAGGAGGCCACCATGCATCGGCTCCGCCGTCGAAGGCCGTCGACCGCATTTCGGTCGCTGACTCCACTGATCGCGACGGTCCTCTTGCTCGCCGCCTGTGACGACGACGACGCTCCCACGGCGCCGGGGGACGACGCGAACCTCGCCGTCCGCGATACCGTGCTCACCAGGCCCTGGTCCGAAGGGGACCTGTCGGCCATGGCGTACGACGCCGACCACGACGCGCTCTTCCTCCTGCAGGACGTCCACGCCGCCGACAACGTGATCCACCGTTGGAACTTCGGGGAAACGGGCCTGTCCGAGGTGTATCGCTACGAGAGCCAGCACGACTACGGCATGCGATGGTTCGACGGGGAACTCTGGATCGCGCGGACCTACGACCAGGCGGTGCTGCGGCTCGACAACCTCGCGGCTCCGTCTCTCGGCGTGGTCGTCGACCACGACCACGACGGCAATCCACTGGCGATCGAGATCGGCGACATGGCCCGTCTCGGATCCGACGTCGTGTACGTGGCGTGCAACACCCTCACGTCCGACCAACCCGATGGCGTGCAGGTCCTCCGTGCGCCCGCGTTCGACGATCCCGAAGTCCTGGTGTCGGAACGGCAGCTGGGATGGCCCATCCTGCAGAGCGCTCTCTGGCGCTCCGTGGTGGTGGTCGGCGATTCGACCGACGCGCGCATCGTGGCGACCACGGGCCCCGCGGACGGCGATCTCGTCGTGTTCGACACCCAGGGGCGGGAGTCCTTCCGCGCACCTGGCTTCGGGAAGTCGTACCTGCAGACGGATTCGCAGGGCCGCGTGTATGCCACCGGGGAAGACCGCATCGTCCGGTGGAGCTCCGACTTCTCCGAGCGTGAGGACTTCGAGTACGAGCTGCCGAGCTGGTTGCGCTTCGTCCTGCGCGAGACGTCCCGTCACGTGGAGTTCGTGTATGGCGAATTCAGGAGTGAGGAACCGACCATCGGCCGTATCCGGCTACCGCGCTGACGTCGCCCCCACAGACGAACACCCCGGTCGCATCCGCCACCGGGGTGTTCGTCCTTCACGCGCGATCGCGATCCGATCTGTCCGATCTAGCGGAACGACTCCTTCACCGCGCCCCACGAGGAATCGTCGGTGTCGACCGGTTCTTCGGCGAGCGCCCAGGTGATGCGGCCGCTGTTGGCGTCGAGCAGGAAGCGCAACGACACGGGATCGGTCACCTCGATCTGCACGGTCGAGGCGTTGATGCTCGGACCGTCGGCGCCGAACTGCTCGGCCCAGTCGTTGTTCACCGCGACCTTCCACTCGTAGGTACCGGCGGTGGCGATGTCGCCGACGAAGGTGTACACGCCGTCGCCGGCGATGATGTCACCGTCGAGGCCGTCGTCGTGCATGACCAGGCTGCCAGCTGGATCCCAGTCGGCGCCGCCGAGTTCGTCGCCCAGGCTGCCGACCAGAACGTAGGGGTCGCCGCGCGTGTGGCTGCTGTGCGGGACGTTGCCGTCGGGCATCCAGCCGTCGCCGGGGACGTTCGCATCGAAGGTGAACAGGACGGTCTCGTTGTCGGTGCTGGTGATCAGCCAGCTGTTGCCGCTGATCGGCCACGAGCTGTCCCAGCTGCCGAACGCGGTGGCCTTCCATTCGTAACGACCCGCGGTGGGGATGACGATCTCCACACTGTGGATGCCGTCGCCGGCGACCATGTCACCGTTGGTGCCGTCGTCGTACATCGGATTGCCGGCGTTGTCCCAGCCGTTGAAGTCGCCGGCCGCGTTGTACGTCTGGGCGAGCGCGGGGCTGGCGGTCAGGGCGACGAACGCCAGGAGCGTGAACAATGTCTTCATGGTGTCGATCCTCTCGGGTCCCGCTGGGGGTACAGGGACCGGTCCGTGCGTCGCAACGCCACCGGGAGGGACCGATCCGGAACATTCCGGATGATTTTCTCACGTCCGGGGGTCCGTAAGCAACTGCACGCGGTCTGGACGCAGCGATCGGCCCGGTGCCGGGTCGGGTCTGGTCGGGTCTGCGAGCCGGCAAGTCGACGGCGCGCCCGAGTCCGCCCCCCGTCCTCGGCCTTCCCAGGAAGGCAAAGACGAGCCGCGGTGTTGATATAGTCAATCTAACTATTGATTTTATTGATACTCTGATCTACCTTTCTCACCGAAAGGTAGGATTCCATGGACATCTCCAAGGCCCGTTGCCCCGAGTGCGAACGCTCCATGGCGGTGGCCCGCATGGTGTGCGATCGCTGCGACGTGCAGCTCGAGGGCGAGTTCGAGGTCCCGCCGCTGGCGCGGCTGCCGCTCGAGGACCAGGCCTTCGTCATCGCGTTCATCCGCAACCACGGGCACATCAAGAAGATGGAAGGCCTGTTCGGGATCAGTTACCCGACCGTGAAGAACCGCCTGAACGCGATCGCGGCGGAGCTCGACGCCACCTTCGACGCTCCGTCGGACAACGAGCTCGTGCTCGACCGGCTCGCCCGCGGCGAGATCTCGGTCGAGCAGGCGCTGGAGAGGTTGGAACCATGAGGCCCGCGCTCGGCCCCGGCGTCGACCTCGACACCACCGACCGCACGTGCACCCACGTCCGTTCTTCCTGAGCTCCCACCGGAAGGGAAGGAGTCGTCATGTCCCGCGAACGAGAGAAGATCCTCCGCATGGTGGCCGACGGCACGATCACGCCCGACGAGGCCGAGCAGCTGTTGAACCGGCTCGACCCCAGGGCGCCGACGGCCGTGGCCGAACCCTCCACCGAACGGGGTGAACGGCCGCCCGGACCCATCAAGTACCTGCGCGTCGTGATCAACGGCGGTGACGACAAGGTCAACGTGCGCGTGCCGATCGCGCTGATCCGCACGGGCATCAAGCTGAGCACGCTGATGCCCAACGATGCCAGCGAGCACCTGCGGCAGAAGGGCATCGACCTGGGCCGTCTGAACGAGCTCGACGGCGACGAACTCATGGACGCCCTGCGCGAGCTGTGGGTCGAGGTCGAGTCGGAGGACGGCGACACCATCCGCGTGTTCTGCGAATAGCCCGCCGTCCTCCGCCGGCGGTCAGTTCCACTGGGATTCCGGCACCAGGAATCCCTGGAAGCTGAAGGTGATCGACCGCACGTGCAGGTCGCCACCGCAGAATCCCTGCTGGTCGGTGCCGATGCCCACGGTGTGACCGCCCCCGGCCACGCCGTAGGTGTCCGACCAGGTGTCGCAGCCGGTCTGGTTCTCGTAGCGGAACTCCTCGCCGTCGACCTCCACGAGCATCTGCGTGCAGTCGCTCTCGGCCTCGCGGAGCATCGACACGCCGATGCCCGTCACGCTGGACGGGAGCGGGAAGGTGAAGTCCACCTTGCTCTCGGAGATGCCGTTGCCGTTGAAGATCCACTTGGCCGTGGAACCGCAGCGGATCCAGTCGGGCGATGCGCCGTGCGACCGGCCGGTGCCGTAGGAGATGGTCACGCCACCGTCGGCGAAGGGTGCGTAGTTGGTCCGCGTGACGGCGCCGCTCACCCCGTCCGGGTCGACCTCGAAGTAGGCCGGGGCGGAGCTGAAGCCCCGTAGGGGCAGCGTGACCCCACCGACATCGAACTCGACGGCACCGGACGAGACCCGCCCCGCCCCCGGCGAGGAGTAGGTCACGCCGACCGATCGTGACTCGCCCGGTGCCAGCGTGAAGTCGCCGCCGCCCATGGTCACGCTGAAGTCGCCGCTCGAGCCCTCGGCCAGGGCGATCGATCCGCTCACGTCGCCTTCGTTGTCGGCCGCGGCCTCGATGGTGAAGGAACGCTCGTCGCTCGAGTTCTCGAACACGGTTCCGTAGTCGAGCTCGGTGACGGAGAGTTCGATGTCGCCCGCAGCGGCGCTCGGGCCGGTCGGATCGTCATCGTCGCCGCAGCCGACGAGGGGGAGTAGCAGCAGGGCGCACAGTGCGGGGATGAGATCGCGAGTGGACACGGGCGTCCTCCGTCCGGAGTGGGTCGTGGTACTGGGGGCTGATCCGGCATGCGAGAAACCGGCACCGATCGCGCAACGCGTCGAGAGGAAACCGGCTGACGCGCGCGAGAAGAAACGAAGAACACGGGCGATCGAACTGCGCGGGGACGATTCGTTCCGGAACGTGCAACCCCGCCTCCCGAGCCGGGAGACGGGGTCCGACACGAAGCTCGAACGGTGTTCGGGAGCCTCAGGCTCCGTCGTGGAACCGGAAGTCGAGGATCTCCAGCCGGCGTGTTCCCGCGGGAAGCTCGGCCTCGACCACGTCGCCCTTCTTGTGGCCGATGAGTGCGGCGGCAATGGGAGCCGTGTAGCTGATCACACCGTCGTCGAGGTCGGTGTCTCCGTCGCCGAGGATCGTGTAGGACTCCGTTTCGCCGGTGTCGACGTCCTTGATCTCGACCTGCTTCAACAGCGTGACGATGTCGTCGGGGAAGTCCCGCTTGCTCACGACCTCGGCCTGGCGCACGCGATCGCGCAGTTCGCGCAGGCGTGACATCGACAGGGCCTGCTTCTCCTTGGCCGCCGCGTACTCGGCGTTCTCACGCAGATCACCGTGGGCGGCCGCCGCCTGCAGATCGCGCGGAATGTCCACCTTGATCAGGCGCTCGAGATTCTCGATCTCCTTGCGCAGCCTGCGGAGACCTTCCTCGGTGAAGAGACCCATGTAGAATCACCCTCGGACAATCGTGAAGGGAACGCCCGGCCGTGGCGCGCGGTCGGGCGATTCGGAACCGGACGCAGCAGTATAAGCAAAGGGATGGCGATGCGGGAGGGGTGGGCTGGCCGACCGGACACGTCGACGGGGGAAACCCTCGACAATGGCCCCAACGAGACTAGAATCCGGATGCCACCTTGCGGATCCGAACGATTCCTACTTACGAATGAGTCCGAACAATAGACCGCAGGCTCGCACGACCCCTTCCTCAGCACAGCGCCTGCGACCGCCCCCTTGCCCTGGAAAGGACCCGGACCCCATGACCAGATTCTCTCGTGCGATGATGAGCCTGGCGGTGCTGTTCGCGGCCGTGCCCGCTCTCGCCCAGGACTCACCCCACCGAAACTACCCGCCGCAGGCCGATGCCGAGACGCACCCTCCCCGCGGCGTGATGACCAACCAGGACTGGTGGCCCAGCCAGCTCGACATGGGCATCCTCCACCAGAACTCCGAGAAGAGCACCCCGCTCGGCACCGACTTCGACTACGCCGCCGAGTTCCAGGAGCTCGACCTGGCGGCCGTGAAGAAGGACCTCGAGGAGCTGATGACCGACTCGCAGGACTGGTGGCCGGCCGACTGGGGTCACTACGGTCCACTCTTCATCCGCATGGCCTGGCACAGCGCCGGAACCTACCGCGTGAGCGACGGCCGTGGCGGTGCGTCCGACGGCACCCAGCGCTTCGCGCCGCTGAACAGCTGGCCCGACAACGCGAACCTCGACAAGGCCCGCCGCCTGCTCTGGCCGGTGAAGCAGAAGTACGGCCAGAGGATCTCGTGGGCCGACCTCATGATCCTGGCCGGCAACGTCGCCTTCGAATCGATGGGCTTCGAGACCTTCGGCTTCGGTGGCGGCCGCGAGGACGTCTGGGAACCGCAGACCGACATCTACTGGGGCCCCGAGGGCGAGTGGCTGGCCGACGCGCGCCATAGCAAGGACCGCGAACTCGAGAAGCCGCTTGCCGCCACCCAGATGGGCCTGATCTACGTGAACCCCGAGGGCCCGAACGGCGAGCCCGATCCCATGGCCGCCGCCAAGGACATCCGTACCACCTTCGCACGCATGGCCATGAACGACGAGGAGACCGTCGCCCTGATCGCCGGCGGTCACACCCTGGGCAAGTCGCACGGCGCGGCCAAGGCCGACGAGTACGTGGCCGCCGACCCCGAAGGTGCTCCGGTCGAGGAGCAAGGTCTGGGATGGAAGAGCAGCTACGGCAGCGGCAAGGGCGCCGACACCATCACCAGCGGGATCGAGGGTGCATGGACGCCGTCGCCCGTGGAGTGGTCGCAGGGCTACTTCGAGGGTCTGTTCGAGTTCGAGTGGGAACTCGAGAAGGGCCCCGGCGGTGCGTGGCAGTGGACGCCGGTCGACATGGACCCGGTCGTGCCCGACGCCCACATCGAGGGCAAGATGAACAAGCCCATGATGCTGACCACCGACATCGCCCTGATCCGCGACCCGGTGTACAAGGAGATCTCGCAGCGCTTCTACGAGAATCCCGAGGAGTTCAACGAGGCCTTCGCGCGCGCGTGGTACAAGCTCACGCACCGCGACATGGGTCCGGTGACGCGCCTGCTCGGCCCCGAGGTCGCCGAGGTGCAGATCTGGCAGGATCCCGTGCCCGCCGTCGACCATGAACTGGTGGACGAGCAGGACGTCGAGCAGCTCGAGGCCGACATCCTCGACTCGGGCCTGTCGAACGCGCAGCTGGTCAAGACCGCGTGGGCCTCGGCCGCGAGCTTCCGTGACAGCGACAAGCGCGGTGGCGCCAACGGTGCGCGTATCCGCCTGGCTCCGCAGAAGGACTGGGCCGTGAACGAGCCGGCCGAGCTGGCCCCCGTGCTCGCGAAGCTCGAGACCGTGCAGGAGAACTTCAACAACTCCCAGCGCGGTGACACGCGCGTGTCGCTGGCCGACGTGATCGTGCTCGGCGGCGCGGCTGCCATCGAGGATGCTGCATCGAAGGCAGGCTACGACGTCACGGTTCCGTTCACTCCGGGCCGCACCGACGCGACCGACGAGATGACCGACGCCGCGTCGTTCGACGCCCTCGAGCTCACCGCCGACGGCTTCCGCAACTACCACTCCGACCAAGCGGTCATGCGGCCGGCCAAGGCCCTGGTCGATCGGGCGAACCAGCTCACGCTGACCGCGCCCGAGATGACCGTGCTCGTGGGTGGCCTGCGCGTGCTCGGCGCCAACCACGGCGGCACCGACCACGGCGTGCTGACCGACCGCCCCGGCGAGCTCACGAACGACTTCTTCGTGAACCTCATGAGCATGGACACCGAGTGGTCGAAGTCCGACGAGGGTGACCACGTGTACGAGGGCCGCGACCGCGCGTCGGGCGACCTGAAGTGGACCGCCACCTCGGTCGACCTGATCTTCGGTTCGCACTCGCAGCTGCGTGCCCTGGCCGAGGTCTACGCCGGCGAGGACGCCAAGCAGAAGTTCGTCGACGACTTCGTCGCCGCCTGGACCAAGGTCATGACGAACGATCGCTTCGATCTGACCGCCGTCGCCCGGGCCGACGGTCCGGAGTCGCAGACGGGCAAGTAGAACCGTTCCGTCGCGGGCTCGGGCCCGTGATGGTGGATGGACGACGGGCGGGAGGCATGGTCCTCCCGCCCGTTCTTCGTGGGTGGTGGTGTCGGAGTGGGTCGACATCGGCCTCGCCGTGACGCGTGCCCCGAGGCAGAGGACCCGGGACCGGCCCGCGGTTCCGACGGCTCACCTCCAGTGCCCCGATTCCCGGACGCGCGGCGCCTGTCTGCTGCCGTTCTCCACGCGCACACGTCGCGAGGACGTGTACAATCCGAGCCATTCGTTCACGGCAAAGCCCCTTCTCCCGGGCGGATGACCGCATGGCTCCTTCGACCGATGATCACTTCGCCCCCACTCCTCCCAAGCGCATCCTCTCTCTCGACGGAGGCGGAATCCGCGGTGTGTTGTCGCTGCAGATCCTCCGTCGCCTCGAGGAACTCTTCGGTTCGCCACTCAGTGATTCCTTCGACCTGATCGGCGGCACGTCGACGGGGTCGATCATCGCGACGGGGCTGGCGCTGGGATGGTCGGTCGATCAGCTCCAGGAGATGTACCGTGAGCTCGGACACGTCGTGTTCCGCCGGCACCCGCTGCGCATCGGCTTCCTGAATGCGAAGTTCCCGCGGGAACCGCTCGAGCGCGCACTCGTCGATGCGTTCGGTGACACTTGCCTGGGTGACGAAGCCGTGCGCACTGGACTCGCGATCGTCTGCAAACGGCTCGACACCGGGAGCCCCTGGGTTCTGCACAACAATCCGCGCGGAAAGTTCTTCGAATCGGAGGACCCGGCGGCGCACGCCCCGAACCGGGCGTACCGACTGCGGGAACTCGTCCGCGCGAGCACGGCCGCGCCCTACTACTTCGACCCCGAGCACATCGAGGTGGCCGAGGGTGAGGTCGGTCTCTTCATCGATGGTGGCGTGAGCCCGCACGACAATCCGGCACTGCAGCTTCTGCTGCTCGCG
>DATFKK010000184.1 GCA_035268685.1 Candidatus Krumholzibacteriia bacterium
GCATCGACATGCGCCCGCGTCTGCTGGCACTCGACCAGGGCGGAGATCAATGCCACCGTCGCAGCGTGCTCGGAACGACGCAACGACTCCAACCGCTCGATCACCTGCATGTCCTCGAACCTCCGGGGAGGCGGTTCGAAGGCATTGTACACGCTGTTTCGCGACGTCCTGACAGAGCTCACGACGCACGGAACGGCATCGAGACGGCGGATCACTCCACCACGACGACCAACAACCACGACGCGGCGAATCAGCGCTCCAGAAGCCGGTTCTACACACGACCGCCCAACACCGAAATGCTGCCCACGACAACCCTGTCAAGCCTGTCGCGAACAAACCTGTGGATGCTTATTGCGGACTCACGCCACGGCACCACGGCACGACCGCACAGCGCCGCAGCGCCACGGCACCACGGCACGACCGCACAGCGCCGCACCACCACAGCGCAACGCCACGACCGCACCATGGCGTCACCACATCCGCTACCACGGCGCCACCAGGGCGCCACCACACCACCGCGCACCACCAACCACGCGGCGACCGCAGCCACCCGTCAGCAATATCCACGAAACAGCAGCGACGAACCGACCGAGGCCACCAGCTCGAGTCCCCCGATCAGTTCCGCGACGGAACGAGCGCCGAACTGCAACTCCGCCGCGGAACGTTCTGCCTCGTTGCGTCGACGTCGCGACGAGGCTCGGGGAGCGCCGCCGATCAGCTCGACGACACCAGGTACTGGAAGCGCTGCGAGCCGACCAGCTCGCCGTCGATCGGCCCCAGGCCCGTCCGGCGCCAGACGGTCACGGTGTACCACCGGCGATCCTGGACCTGGTGGCCGGTTCCGACGAAGTCGAGCTGACGTGCACCCGCCGGCATCTTCCCGTACGGCACGGGCGAGACCACGCCGTCGAGGGCCTCCGTCGCGATCGACCACAACAGCTTCTGCGACACCTTCTCGTGGACGTCGATCCTGCCCACCTCGCAGCAGGGGACCCATCGGAACTCGAACGGATCCGCCCGGTTCACGGTGATCGCGACGACGTTCGAGAAGGCTCCGGCTGGTTGCACTCCAGTCGGGCACTGTTCCTCGGTGCACCCGGGCAGCGAGGCGTACAGCACGATCAGGACGAGCGACACGAACCGCACCATGGCCACCCCTCCTGAGGTAGTGCGCCGTGCGTCGCGGGTGCGGGTCCTGTTGTCGTCGTGGCATGGCGGCGCCCGGCGACGGGACCGGGAGCCTGTGGGCGTGCAGCGGCGATCATGCGCGCCGTTCGCCGACACTTCAAGAGATGCAATGTCACCAGCGGCCTTGCCGCCGGTGACACCCGCGAACTCCTGCGATACGATCGAATCATCCTCCGACGAAGGAGCCGTTCATGGCCACGACCGTCCTGCCCGCCGCCCGGATCCTCTCGCTGGACGTCCTCCGCGGTGTTGCCGTCCTCGGAATCCTGGTCATGAACATCCAGTCCTTCGCGATGATCGAGTGGGCCTACTTCAATCCGACGGCCTATGGTGACCTCACGGGTGTGAACTACTGGATCTGGTATCTGTCGCGACTGTTCTTCGACAGCAAGTTCATGGCGATCTTCAGCATGATGTTCGGGGCAAGCCTGCTGCTGATCATCGAACGCGCGCAGGAGAAGGGGCGTCGTCCCTTCGTGATCCACGCGCGTCGGAACTTCGCGCTCCTGCTGATCGGAGCGGCCCACGCCTACCTGCTGTGGTCGGGCGACATCCTCTTCCCCTACGCCGTGTGCAGCTTCTTCGTGTTCCTGTTCCGGCATCGGCGGCCCCGCACCCAGCTCGTCGCCGGGCTGGTGATCCTGCTCCTGGGCACCCTGATCCTGTACTCGGGAGCGCTGCAGCCCGATTCGCCGGAACTGCAGGAGCAGATCGCCGAATTCCAGCCCACCGACGAGATGATCGCCGAAGAGGTGAATACCTATCGGGGCGGCTGGCTGGAGCAGATGGAGCACCGCGTGCCGACCACCCGGGACATGCATCTCTGGGTGCTCCCCTTCTTCTACTTCTGGCGCGTGTCGGGGATGATGCTCATCGGCATGGCCCTGTTCCGCTGGGGCGTGCTGAGTGCAGAGCGGTCGTCGCGTTTCTACCTGACCCTGATCGCGCTCGGCGTCGTGGTCGGGCTGCCCATGGCCCACATGAGCGTGGCCGCGAGCGAGGCGGCCGACTGGGCGTACAAGGCCACCTTCCACGTGGCCAATCTGTGGAACTACTGGGGCAGTCTGTTCGTGGCGCTGGGCTGGATCGGCGTGGTGATGCTCGTGTGCCGCTCCCCTCTGGGCCTGGTCGAGTTCTCGGCCGTGGCCTCGGTCGGACGCATGGCCTTCACCAACTACCTCATGCAGACCATCCTGTGCACGACCTTCTTCTACGGCCACGGGTTCGGGCAGTTCGGCCGGCTCGAGCGCCTCGAGCAGATCTTCGTGGTGATCGCGGTGTGGGCGCTGCAGCTGCTGTGGTCGCCGTGGTGGATGAAGCGCTTCCATTACGGACCGGCCGAGTGGGTGTGGCGCTGGGCGACGTACGGAAGACGGCCGCCGATGCGGCGCGCGTGACCTCGCGAGCGGTCGCCGCCATCGCACCTCCGCGTCGACACCCCACCCGCGGTCCGATGCGGCCCCGTGCGCCGTCATCGGGCCGGCCCCGATTCGGCCCCACGACCATCGCGCTAGCTTCCCGGGCCACCGAATGGGAACCCGAACCGCATGCCAACGCGAACGACATGCGGACCCGAACGAGAGGAGTGCCCCGTGAACACGCACGACTTCCTGGGACAGGTCCAGGCCCGGGCCCACCTTTCCGATACCGATCAGAGCCTGGCCGCGACCCGCGCCACGCTCGTGACCCTCGCCCAGCGCATCGATCCCGGCGAGCGCTCCGACCTGGCGGCACAGCTGCCCGGTGAGATCGGACGCATGGTCGGGGAGGTCGAGGGCCAGGCGACCTACGGCCTCCACGAATTCTACCAGCGCGTGAGCCAGGAGGAAGGCGCGGGCCTGCCCGCGGCCACGCACCACGCCCGGATGGTGATGACCGTCGTCGAGGACGCCGTCTCCGCCGGCGAGATCGCCGACGTGCGCGAGCAGCTGCCGGCAGAGTACGCGGAGCTGTTCACGCGGGCGGATTGATCCCGGCCGACGCCGCGCTGCGGACATCGCGCTGCGGCATTACCAAGTCCCGCAGTTCCATCGACCCCCATCCCACGAAGGAGACTCCATGGATCTGCGCGACAAGCGCGCCCTCGTCACCGGCGGCAGCGAAGGCATCGGCCGCGGCGTCGCCGAGGCCCTGATCGAGCACGGAGCGAAGGTCGGCCTGATGGCCCGCAACCAGGAGACCCTCGAGTCCACCGCGAAGGAGATCGGCGCCGCCGCGTTCCCCGGCGACGTCGGGGTCGAGGCCGACTGCGAGCGCGTGGTGGCCGACTTCGTCGAGCACTTCGGCGGCATCGACATCCTGGTCAACAACGCCGGCTTCGCCCACACCTTCCCGCTCGTCGAGGCCGACGTCGAGAGGTTCGAGGCCGTCATGCGTACCAACGTCACCGGCGCGATGATCATGGGCCGCGAGTGCGCCCGTCACTTCGTCCAGCAGGACAGCGGCAACATCGTCAACATCAGCTCGACGAGCGGACTCCGCGGCGGCCCCAACGGCACCGCCTACTCCACGTCGAAGTTCGCCCTGCGCGGAATGACCGAGTGCTGGCGCGCCGAGCTGCGTCCGCACAACGTGCGGGTGATGCTCGTGAACCCGAGCGAGGTCCAGACCGGCTTCTTCGCCAAGATGGGATCGGAACGCGAGTTCTCCGAGAACAAGCTCCGTCCGCGCGAGATCGCCGACGCCGTCGTCGGCGCGCTGAGGATCGACGATCGCGGGTTCATTCCGGAGTTCTCGGTGTTCGCGACGAATCCGTGGTGAGACGAGGGGCTCACCCCTCGAACCAGTGCGAGTGGATGGTCCGGTAGGTCCCGTTCTCCATGAGTTCCAGCAGGGCGCGGTTCAGCGGCTCGCGCAGCGGGCTGCCCGGCGGCAGCGCCAGACCGTACTGTTGTTCGGAGAACACCCGGCCGACCACGCGCACCCGTCCCTTGCCCTCGTGGCCGGCGTAGTACTGCAGGAAGGGCGCGTGGTAGACCACCGCGTCGAGTTCGCCGGCCTCGAGCGAGGCGACCACGCTCTCGATGGTCGCTCCGTCGCGCGTGCGCACGCCCATCTCCAGCAGGTGGTCGTGCGCCGTGCTGCCCTCGACCGTACCCACGCGCCGGCCGAAGAGATCCTCCGGACCCTCGATCGTGTTGCGGATCTCGCTCACAGTGAAGGTCGTCGTGACCGTCGCCGTGAAGTACGCGAAGACGAAGTAGCCCGCCAGCAGCCACACCAGCGCGAAGACCTTTCCCGTGTTCCGCTTCGGTGTGGTGTCGCCGTAGCCCACCGTCGTGACCGTCACGATCGCCCACCACAGTCCCGCGAACACTCCGCGCACGTAGCCGTGCGGGAAGTCCGGGTTGCGACGTCGCTCGATCCACCAGATCACGTGCGACACGACGAAGATAACCAGGAAGAAGAGGAAGATCACGTCGAGCAGCTGCGGCACGTGCATCAGCGCCGAGAAGCGATCGAAGAGTCCACCGAAGAAGCCGGCGTTCTCGTCGGGCACCAGGATCTGCAGGCCCGACTGGAAATAGGCGTGGCTGAAGTCGAGACTCGCCTCGCGATCCGACGTGATCGCGATGCTCGACACCGAAACGTCGCTCGAGCTACGAGCGGCCTCGTCGAGCAGCTTGGCCATGCTGTTCACGCCGTAGAAGCCGTAGTCCAGATCGAGCTCGCTTGCGAGGTGGTCGACCAGCTCCACGCTGAAGCCACGGTAGCCACGGTCCTCGTACATGACGAAGGGTGGGAGGATCTTGGTGGCGATGCGCAACTCGCGCCGCGGAGGCAAGGCGTCGCCGGGCCCCAAGGACGCCATCGACGCGTCGGCCGGCACGCCCAGTGCTCGGGCACCGTCGAGCCACACGTTCACCGTGGCACGGTTCGATTCGACCCACTCCTCGGCGTGACGGCGGATGTCGGCGGCCGTGTCCTCGCCCGCGAACATCCGGGCGTTCTGCGTGTGGATCGCCTCCGACGAGATCTCCACGACTTCCAGGAGATGCCGCAGGGCCGGGTGGTCGCGCAGGAAGGCGCGGTTGGCGACGGCGCGGACGTCGTTGGGGGGCCATCCCATGGCGCACGGATCGCTCGGGCACCCGTCGACTCCGCGCACGGTCGTTCGTCCCTCCTGCGAGCCGTCACCGCTCGGCAGACTGGCGAAGGGAACCTCCAGCCACACCACGTCCTCGCCCGGCCGCAGCGAACCGACCGTCCAGTTCGGCGTCCAGGTGTAGAACAGGACCGGATCGCCTCGTTCGTAGCGCTCGAGCAGGTTGTACATCAGCGGCGTGTAGTCGCCCTGGATCTGCTCGACGTGACTGCGCAGATCGTAGGCATCGAGTTGGTGCTCGATGACCTCGGCGCAGCCCCAGCCGGCGTTGCAGCCGATCAGGTCGGCCCGGCCGTCCCCGTCGGTGTCGAAGAGACGCGCGATCGCCGGATCCCGCAGATCGTCGAGCGAGTCGATTCCGTGGCGCTCGGCCGTGCGCCGGTCGACCAGATAGCCCTGCAACGATCCCTCGGGCACCTGACGGCCTACCGGAACGATCGGTGACGGATCGCCCGGCCCGTGGGTCTCGACGTAGCCCTGGTGCAGCGGGAACCACCCGTTCACCCAGAAGTCGACCTCGTCCGTGGCGACGGCGGCGTAGAAGGCCTCGTTCTCCATCGTGGCCGGGCCCTGGACGTCGTAGCCCAGTTCCTCGAGGAGAAGACGGTAGACCTCTGCCTGGAACCAGCCGGTGTCCCAGGTGGCGCGGGCCATCACCACGCGATGCGCGGCGGAATCGTCTCCGGGAGGCGCCGCCCCCGCGGGCAGCACCACACACGAGACCGCCACGACGAGAGCGAGCAGGAACGACGACGTCGGCGCAGGTACGGATCGATGCATGACGAGAAGGGTGATGCGAAAGTTCTCCGTACCGTTGCACCCCCCGTCACGAAGCGTCAACGGCTTTGTCGCCGACGGCGTTGACGCCGGCCCGCGCGAGGATCATGCTGGATGCATGATCACTCTCTTCGTGGTGAGTGACGCCACGGGTCAGACCGGCGAACGCGTGCTCCGATCGGCGCTGGTGCAGTTTCCCGACGCCGACCACGAGATCGTCCGCCACGGCGGGATCCGCACCCCCGAACAGGTACACGAGGTCGTGAGCCAGGCGCGCCGGCGCGATGCGACCATTCTGCATACCCTCGTCTCCAACGATCTGCGTGCGTGCATGCTCACCGAGTGCCGGCGGCAGGTGGTCGACGCGATGGATCTCATGGGGCCCGTGCTCGACCGGCTCGCGATGAGCCTGCAGCGCGAACCGCAGGAAGAGCCCGGGTTGTTCGAACAGCTGCGCCAGCAGCGTATCCGGGCGATCGAGGCCGTCGAGTTCGCCTTCCGCCACGACGACGGCCAGCGATTGCACGAGATCGAATACGCCGAGATCGTCCTCGTCGGCCTCTCGCGCACCATGAAGACGCCGACGTCGTTGTTCCTCGCCCACCGCGGTTGGTTCGTGGCGAACGTGCCGATCGTCCCGCCGCTGCCGCCACCCGCCGAACTCCTCGCCATCGATCCCCGGCGCGTGTTCGCGATGACCATCCGTCCGTCACGTCTGGCCGAACTGCGCCGGGTCCGCGCCCAGCATCTGCACCTGTCGGCGAGCGACTACGTCGACCTGCCCTCGATCCGCGGCGAAATCCGCGAGGCCGAGATCCTCGCGCTGCGACACCGCTGGTACACCGTCGACGTCACCGCGAAGTCGGTCGAAGAAGCCTCTCGCGAGATCCTCGACCTGCGGGAGATGGGAAAGGGCTGAGCGCCGGCGATCGTGCGGCCCCACCCCCGTCGGGTTCGCCCCGACACCGTCCCGCGCCGCAGGCCCGGTGTCCCGTCCACTTCGTCCGTGCGATCCAGGGAACTCGATCGGCGGCGGACCCGGGCTCTCGGCCGGGCCCACGTTCGACCGAATGAACCGAGATCAGACCCCCGAAGGAGTCGACATGTTCCGCAGCGCTCGAATCCCTGCCGTGCTCGGCGCGGTCCTGCTCGGGGCCGCGCTGGCCGTTCCGCACTTCGCCCTCGCCGGCGAGAGCTACGGCTACGACGAGACGTCGAAGACGCACGACATCGTCGAGACCGCGGCCACCGACGCGAGCTTCGACACCCTGGTCAAGGCCGTGAGGGCCGCCGGGCTGACCGAGACCCTCGAGGGCGACGGGCCCTACACGCTCTTCGCCCCCACCGACGCGGCCTTCGACGCCCTGCCCGAGGGCAAGCTCGAGAGCCTGATGAAGCCCGAGAACAAGGACCGGCTCGCGTCGATCCTCAGCTACCACGTGGTTCCCGCAGAGATCACCGCTTCGCAGGCGATGAAGATGGACGAGGGCTCGACCGTCCACGGCGACGCGTTGATGCTGTCCACCCGTGATCGGACCCTGCGCGTCAACGACGCCAGCGTGGTCGAGAGCGGCATCGAGGCCAGCAACGGCGTGATCCATGCGATCGACCGGGTGTTGATGCCGACGAGCGGGGGCAGCACCGGTCGATGACCTCGACTCCGTTTCGGCGCGCGCGGCCGGCGCCCGTGCGCGCGCCCAGGCCCCGGATCCGGTGGATCCGGGGTCTTCGTGCGTGGGCGAGGAGGCGCAGATTGCGATCGGTCGTGGACTTCCGCGGCGGAAGTGTTCCGCAGATCTCCGCCGGGTCGTGGGGGCCGCCCACGCAGACGATCGAGGATCCGGGTGCCGAGGGAAACACCCCACCGCGACGAGGAACGACCGACCGGATCGACGGTGTTGCCAGCTCCTTCGTGTCCACTGGTGCAGCCCTTGCAGCACCAGAACGTCCACCCCCTTTCGAGGGCATCACGAGAGCACGACACCTGCGAGCCCGAAGGACCGACCGTGAAGCTCTTCCCCGCCACCGCGACGCTGGCCGCGACGATCGTCGTCCTCGCCGGCTGCTCGCCCGCACCGCCGGCGAACGGAACCGATCCCGCCCGCGATCTCGACTACGCCCCGGCCTGGGTCACCGCACCCGACGACGACACCGCCGTGCTGTGGTCGATCGGGACCGCGTCGGGAATCGACGACCCCTACCGACTACAGCGCACTGCGCTCGCCGAAGCACGAACGCGCATGGCGTCGCGCATCGCCGACTGCGTGGCGCCGGCCTTCACGTCGGATCTCGTCGCCGACCGGTCGGTCTGCGACGACGTCACCGACGCCGTCGTCTCCGTCAACCTGTACGGTCCGCACCGCGAACGGTACTGGGTCGCGCCGAGCGGAACCTGCTACGTGCGGTACGAGATTCCGCTCGAGACCTACGAGGCCAACGTCCTGAGCCTGCACCGTGTGGACGAGGACGTCCGGGCCACGGTGGCCGCGGCTGCACGCAACGAGGTCGAGGCGACGCCGATGCTGGCGCGCTGATCCCCGGCAGCGCGGCGAGCACTCGTTCATTCGTGTCTCCCGGTCCGTGTGACGGGACCGCGTTCGGTCGTGGCGCCGGGCTTCGATCGGTGGCACCCTGGAAGTCCCCATGATCCAGGAGCGCCCGTGCGCCTACCCCGTTCACGCCGCGCGATCCTCGCGCCGACTTTCGTCGTGCTCGCCGCGCTGGGGGCGTGGTCGTCGGTCCGTCCGTCCAACGACCGCGAATGGACCGTAGGACTCGACGTGCTCCCGTACGCGACCTTCGACGGGGACGTCGCCACCATCGAGGGCGTGCGTAACTTCCGCTGGCGCAGCCTCGAGGACTTCGATCCGCGCTACGAAACACGGACCTACGATCTGTCGCGGGTGACGTCGCTCTGGTACTGCCTGTCGGTCTTCGATCCCGACGGGTGGCGCGGACCCGCACACAGCCTGCTCAGCTTCGGATTCGACGACGGACGATACCTGGCCGTCTCGGTCGAGGCGCGCAAGGAACCGGGCGAGGACTACTCGGTGTACCGCGGGATGGCCAAGCGCTTCGAGCTCATGTACGTGATCGGCGACGAGCGTGACCTGATCGCCAACCGCGCGGCCCTGCGCCCCGATTCGGTGAACCTCTACCCCATCCGGGCCACGCCCGAGGCCATCGCGGCCATCCTGCGCGACATCCTCGAGGCCGCGAACCGCCTCCACGAACGGCCGGAGTTCTACCACACGATCACGAACAACTGCACGACGCGCCTGCGCGACCACGTGAACGCCGTGGTGCCGGGCCTGGTGCCCGCGGGCTGGAGGGTGGTCCTGCCCGGCTACTCGGACGAACTGCTCGAGCGCCTCGACCTGATCGCCGCCGACCTCACCCTGGAGGAGGCGCGGGTGGCCTTCGACATCAAGGCAACAGCGACGGCCGCCGTCGGCGAAGCGGCGTTCTCGGCAAGGATCCGTACCGGCCTGCTGGTCGATCACGATCCCACCGGCGAACCGGGAAGCGTCCTGGAATGAACAACTGGTCCGTGCGCTGGGCTGCACTCCTGCTGCTGTCGACCACCACGGTGCTGTCGTTCCTCGACGATGCCCACGCGGAAGTCGCAGACCGCGGATCGACCGCGGTCGAGATCGGACTCGGGGCCGTCAACGTCGGAGGATCCGTCGGCGCCAGCGAGCCGACCGGCATCTCCACCGACCTCGGCTGGGGATTCCAGGGACGACTCGGCGTGCATCGTCCGATCCGCGACGACATCACCCTCGGCGCCCAGTACGACGGCCGCTTCGTGAGCGACCTCATCGACCTGGGACCGATCGATCCGGACCTCACCACTCGGTTCCACTCCCTGTCGGCACTGCTGACGTGGCAGCCCGCCGGCTTCGTCCACCTCCGCACTGGCTTCGGCTGGACCTGGGTCGACCAGGACTGGGAATGGCTCGACGGACGGGGTGGCTTCGACGATGGCGGCTACACCCTGACGGGAGCCGTGGGCGTCACGCGGTCGGTGTCTCCGGCCTTGATCCTGCGGCTGCAGCTCGACGCCGTTCTCGTCGACCTCGGCGTGGTCGAGGCGGCCGGCGATGGGATTCGCATCTCGACGTCGACCGAGTTCACGCTCGTCGGGGTTTCGGCGTCTCTCGAGCAACGCTTCTGACACGACGACCCCGCTCGGAGTTCATCTGGTTCGGCGCGCTCGAGACGCTCGGAAGGGCCAGTACCTGATCGAGGACATGGCCCTCTTCACGTCGGCCCTGATCATCGGCGGGACGCTGCGGAAGTCGCAGCCGGACCGTGTCTTCCGTTGATCCCCGCACGCCCCTTGACGTCGAAGGGGTACGAACCCGAGGTTCGGGTCACCGGTGAGACTCGTTCCCGATCCCCATCAGATCGAGAGAGTCCATGATTGCCATCGTTCTCCTGCTGTCGTTGTCCGCCACATCACCGTCCGCCGAGTCTTCGTATCCCGCACCGACCACGCCCGACATCGTCGTCGAGAACCTCGAACGCTCGCTCGAGGAACTGAACGCGGGCGAGTACGAACACCTTCTGGACTGGTCCTATCTCTTCGAGTTCGCGCCCGAGCACGAGTGGATGGCCCCGAACGGGTGGCGGGCCAGCCAGGAACTCGACGCCATCCGCCGCATGCTCTCCGGAGAACCGACGCGCACCGGCGACGTCCCCCGGCGCGTCGTGGAGATCGAGCTCGACCTCGAGCCGATCACCGACTGGCAGGAGACCGACGAGGATCCCCTCGGCGTGCTGCGCACGTGGCGCCGCGAATACGCGTCGGAGATCGTCATCCGCTTCGACGACGGCACCGCGACCTTCATCGATCGGCGTCAGGTGCTGACGGTGGTCGCGTCGATGTCCGAGGCGGACCTCGAACTCTCCGAGTTCCGGCTGCTGCGCTGGGAGGAAGAGGAATCGGTCCGGCAGCGCTTCGGACGGATCAAGGCGCGGTTCTGAGCCGAAACGAGGCTACCAGCTCCGCCACTCCTCGACCCGCCGTCGCGTCTCCTCGTCGGGCGCTTCCTCCAGGGCGCGCTCGACGATCGCCTCGGCCTGCTCCGTGTTGCCGGTGGCGACGTTGGCGGCCACGAGTTCGGGATAGACCTCGAAGCGCGCCGCGGGGTCCGGCGCGGCGTCGAGCGCGGCGTAGAAGGCCTGCAGAGCACGCACCGACTGTTCGCGCCGCATGCGCTCTCGCCCCACGAGCAGGAACCAGTGCCGGCGACCGCGGTCGGTCTCGAAGTCCTGTTCCTGCGTGATCACGGTGGCGATCTCGTCGGTCTTCCCGTCACGGCGCAACTCGGCGATCCGTTCCTGCGTCCGCTCGACGAAGCGATCCTCGGCGATCTCCAGCGGCGACCCCTCGAGTCCCGAGATCCGCGCCAGGAGCTTCGCGGCGACCGTGTCCTGCGCGTCCTGGGCCAGCGCCCGGTCGAGCAGGTGCAGGTCCTCTTCAAGGGCGCCCTCCTCGAGCGCTTCGAGGAACCGGTTCACGTAGAAGCTGTGGACGGCCAGACGTTCCTCGGCCGGATCGGTCGCGATCACCACGAGGATCCGCACCGGGAAGCGCATCGGATTGAAAATGCTCACCGTGCCGCGCTCGTCCCGACCCCAGGGGATCAGCGCGTCGATGTCGCTCGCCCGTCGTTCCATCCACAAGATGGCGTTGTCGTAGGCGCGGGTGACCTTGACCTCGATCTCCGTCGGGCTGTCGACGCGCAGGTGGAAGCGGCGGACC
>DATFKK010000185.1 GCA_035268685.1 Candidatus Krumholzibacteriia bacterium
GGCTCGATGGGCTGGCCGTCGATCTCCACGAACCAGATCTCGGGCCGCTCGTCGGTCGGCAGGGCCACCGCGTAGGACTCGGGCACGCGCGCGTCGGGGCCGTCGACCTCGAGCAGGGTGACGGTCCGGTCCAGACCGGACTCGAGCACGGTGAAGCGGGCGTCGAAACACTGGTATCCCACCGCTTGTGCGGCCGACACCAGCATCATCGACAGCACGGCGGCCATCCAGATCGACGGCGGTCGTCTCCGGGTGCGGTCGTTCATCGAGGACTGCCTCGGGGGTTCGGAACGCACGGGTCGGGCGGAGGGAGTCGAATGGGCCGGGATCCGGAGCGAGGTCGGGCTCATGCCTCGGCGCCCGCGTCCTCCTCGGCCAGCGAGATCGACTCGCTCACCAGCATGATCGGGATTCCCTCCCGAACGGGGTAGAGCACCTTCCCGTCCTCACGGATCAGGCCCTCCTCGAGGAGATCGAGCACCAGCTCGCCCTCGCGGGTCTTGAGCTCACCCTTGCGGATGTTCTCGTTCAGGCTGTCGAGGAGTTCCTGGTCGGCCCGATGCACGGGCGTGTGGTCCTCGGGACACACCAGGATCTCGACGAGTTCGTTGCTGATCACGATCCACCTCGGCGGAAAGGAGTCACCAGGCCCCGGTAGGGATTGCAGGTTTCGGGCCTGTCGGCCGGCCCACCGCTCGACGAAGCGGCGGCCGCCCCCGGCGGACCGGGGGAGAACCGGCCAAGCGTATTCGATCCAAGCACTTGGCGCCACCGACGACGCCGTGGCGGTGCTCACTCCTGGTGGAACACGCCGATGTTCAGGTACTTCTGCAGACGATCATCCAGAAGTTGTTGTGTCTCAACACTTTCGAGCGCTTCCAGGTCTTCGAGCAGAGCGTCGCGCAGGATCGCCGCCGTTCCGTCGGGATCCCGATGAGCCCCGCCGACGGGTTCGCGCAGGACCCGGTCGACCACGCCGAATCCACTGACGTCCTCGGCCGTGATGCGCATGGCCGCGGCGGCCTGGTTCGCCTTCGACTGGTCCTTCCAGAGGATCGCAGCGCAGCCCTCGGGGCTGATCACGGAGTAGATGCTGTTCTCGAGCATCGTCACGCGGTCGCCCACGGCGATGGCCAGAGCTCCCCCGCTGCCGCCCTCGCCGGTCACGAAGACCAGGATCGGAACCGGAAGACCGGCCATCTCCAGGAGATTGTGGGCGATGGCCTCGGCCTGGCCCCGTTCCTCGGCCCCGACCCCCGGATAGGCCCCCGGAGTGTCCACGAAAGTGATGACCGGTCGTCCGAATTTGGCGGCAAGTCTCATGAGCCGCAGGGCCTTGCGGTAGCCCTCGGGATGGGGCATCCCGAAGTTCCGCCGGATGTTGCTCTTGGTATCGCGGCCCTTCTGATGGCCGATGATCATGACGTGACGGTGGCCGAGGCGGGCCATGCCCCCGACGATGGCCGGATCGTCGGCGTAGGCCCGGTCGCCGTGGATCTCCTTGTAGTCCTCGAAGATCCGCTCCACGTAGTCCAGCGTCGTCGGACGTCGCGGGTGCCGAGCCAACTGCACCCGCTGCCAGGGCTCGAGCGAGCTGAAGATCTCCTTGCCCAGCTTCTCGACCCGGGCGCGGAGCTTCGCGACCTCGTCGCTGACGTCCAGATCGCTGTTCTGCGCGGACTGCTGCAGCTCGAGGATCTTCTCCTCGAGCTCCACGATCGGCTTCTCGAAGTCGAGCGTGACGCTCGCGCGCTTGGGATCACCCATGGTCGCACCTCGCGGGATCTCGGCTCAACGGGTCGGGCGTCGCGTCCACCGGGACCGGACCGGCGGGCGAATCCCGAAAGTAGCGCAGGCCGGCGCCCGCGCCCACCCGAATGTCCGGCCACGGACGGGGGGTCAGGCGGCGGTCGAAGCGGCGGTCTCGGGCCGACGGCGCATCCGAGGACGATCGGGGACCAGCCGCACCGCGGGCATCGCCTCGAGCTCGACCGCAGGGTCGCCCAGCGCGTCGATCAAGGCGTGCAGAAGGGCGGCACTCGGGGTCACGCCGCGTCGCGTGCGGACGTCGATCGTGTCCGCCCCCGAACCCTGCACACTCAGCCGGATCGGCGTGTCCCCCGGAGAGGCAGCCACGGCCTCCAACACACGCTCCACCCGTCCGGCGTCGACCTCCGCATCGACGTGGAGCGTGATCGAACGCACGAGCCGGGCGAGGGCTTCGTCGAGGGTCAGCAGATCCTCGAGCCCGATCCGGTTCGTGTCCTCGCCCTCGCGCCGCGACGTCCGCAACACGAAGACCAGCGGCTCGTCGCTGGCGATGCGTTGACGGTGCGTCTCGTAACCATCGGAGAAGACCACGGTCTCGGCCCGGCCGCTGAGATCCTCCATGCCGACGAAGGCGATCAGCCGTCCCGTCTTGCGCGACGTCACGACCCGGCGTGACGTCACGACGCCGACACACGCGACCATGCGGTCGGGTTCGAGTGCGCCCATCTCCCCCAGGGGGAAGGGCTGCAACAGGTCCAGCAGCCGCCGTTCCTCGTCGAGAGGATGGGCGCTGAGGTACATGCCGATGAGCTCGCGTTCCCGGGACAGGGTCTCGCGCAGCGTCCACGGCGCGACGTCGGGGAGAACGCCGCTCGATTCGGTCAGACCGCCGTCGTCGCCGTCCCCACCGAAGAGGCTCGTCTGGCCCCGGTCCCGATCACGGGCACGCCGCTGCGCGCGGGCCAGGGCGAGATCCAGGGCCGCCACCTTCTGCTCGCGCCGGCCGGGCAGGGTGTCCAGGGCGCCCGCCAGGATCAGCGCCTCGATCATGCGCCGGTTCATCCGCCCGGGATCGACCTCGTCGCAGAACTCGTACAGGTCCTCGAAGTCGCGGCCGAGCCGCTTCCGCGCCTCGACGATCGCCTCGATGGCCCCGAGCCCGACGTTCTTGATCGCGCCCAGACCGTAGCGCACGCCGTCGGGCGTCGGGCGGAAGTCGGCAGTGCAGGTGTTCACGTCGGGCGGGTGGACGGTCAGCCCCATGCGCCGGCACTCGTCGGCCAGGGTCACCACGCGATCGGTCGTGCCCATCTCGCTGGTCATCGTCGAGGCCATGAAGGCCGAGGGCCAATGGACCTTGAGCCACGCCGTCTGCACGGCGAGCACCGCGTAGGCCGCGCTGTGGCTCTTGTTGAAGCCGTAGCCGGCGAAGTAGGCCATGAGGTCGAAGACGTGCTCGGCCGTCTCCTTCTCCACGCCTTTCTCCGCCGCGCCCTCGACGAAGACGACCTTCTGCTCGGCCATGACCTCGATCTTCTTCTTGCCCATGGCGCGTCGCAGCTGATCGGCCTGGCCGAGCGAGTAGCCGGCCATGTCGCCCGCGATGCGCATGACCTGCTCCTGGTACAGGATCACGCCGTAGGTGGGCTCGAGGATCGGCTCGAGGATCTCGTGCTCGTACTCGATCTTCTTGCGGCCGTGCTTGCGGTCGATGAAGTCGTCGACCATGCCCGTGCCGAGCGGCCCGGGACGGTAGAGCGCGTTGACGGCCGTGACGTCGTCGAAGCCCGAGGGCTTCAGCTTGCGCAGGATCTCCTGCATGCCGCTCGACTCGAGCTGGAACACGCCGACGGTCTCGCCGCGGCCGAGAAGGTCGTACACGGGCGGATCGTCGAGCGGGATCTCGCGATCGGACATCGACGGACCGCCGAGCTCGGGCAGGAACTTCAGCGCCTTGTCGATCACCGTCAGCGTGCGCAGGCCGAGGAAGTCCATCTTCAGGAAGCCCATCTCCTCGACCTTGACCATGTCCCACTGCGTGGTGACTTCGTCCTTCGTCGTCTTGTGCAACGGCATGTGGTCGATGAGATCGCCCGGAGCGATCAGCACACCCGCGGCATGGATCGAGGTGTGGCGGTAGGTGCCCTCCAGCTCGAGGCAGGTGTGGATCAGCCGGTCGTAGCGCGGGTCCTCCTCGCGCAGGTTTCGCAGCTCCTCGGTCTTCTCCAGCGCCTGCGCCAACGTGATCCCCAGCTCGTCGGGGATCATCTTCGCGATGCGGTCGGTCTCGCCGTAGCCCAGGCCCATGGCGCGGCCCACGTCCTTGATCGCACCGCGGGCGAGGATCTTGCCGAAGGTGATGATCTGGCAGACCGATTCCTTGCCGTAGGTCTCGACCACGTAGTCGATGACCTTCTCCCGCTGCTCGAAGCAGAAGTCGATGTCGATGTCGGGCATCGACACGCGCTCGGGATTCAGAAAGCGCTCGAAGAGGAGGTCGTACTGCAGAGGGTCGATGTCGGTGATCCCGATGCAGTAGCACACGAGCGAACCGGCGGCCGAGCCGCGGCCCGGCCCCACAGGGATCTGCCGCTCGCGCGCGGCCCGCACGAAGTCGCTGGTGATCAGGAAGTAACCGGCGAATCCCATCGACCGGATCACGCCGAGCTCGTGGTCGAGACGCGCGTCGATCCGTTCGTTGCGTTCTCCGTACCGTTCGACGGCCCCTTCGCGCGACAGGTGGGCGAGGTAGTCGATGGGCTCGGGGAACTCGTCGGGAATGGGGAACTCGGGCAGGTGGTACTCGTCGGTGCCGATGTCGACGTCACAGCGTTCGGCGATCGCCACCGTGTTCGCCACCGCGTCCGGATAGGCCTCGAAGAGTTCGCGCATCGCGTCGGAACTCTTCAGGTGGTACTCGGGCGACTCCAGGCGGACCCGGTCGAGATCGTCGATGGTCGTGCCGTTGCGGATGGCCCACAGGACGTCGAGTGCATTCGACTGTTCGCGGCGCACCGCGTGCGCGTGGTTCGTGGCGACCAGACGATGCCCCTCCCGCCGCGCGAGCTCGGACGCCAGCGCGCGGACCCGTTCCTCCCAGTCCAGCCCGTGGTCCTGGATCTCGACGAAGAAGGAGTCGGAGCCGAAGATCTCCCGATAGCGACCGGCCAGACGCGTGGCCTGGTCGAGGTCGCCGTCGCGCAGGGGTGCCGTGACGACTCCGTCCCCGCCACC
>DATFKK010000186.1 GCA_035268685.1 Candidatus Krumholzibacteriia bacterium
CTCGAGGCCGTCGTGTGGACGGACGCCCTGCAGCTCGGGGTGGTCGCGGTCGGGCTCGGAGCCTGTCTGCTGACCGTGGCGCTGACCCTCGACGGGGGACTGGGCGCCGCCTTCGCGGCGGCCGCCGCCGAGGGGCGGACCGCGATCGTGGACTTCGACCAACCGATCACCTCCCCGCGCTCACTCCCCGGTGCCGTCGTCGGTTACGGGATCCTGGCCCTGGCCGTGGCCGGGACGAACCAGCAGTCGGTGCAGCGCTATCTCGCCTGCCGGTCGGTCGCCGAGGCCCGCCGGGCGGCCCTCCTGGGTTGGGCGGTCGGCGCCGCCGTCACCGTCGCCACCCTGGTGGTCGGTCTCGCCCTCTACGGCTTCTACCGATCGACCGCGCACACCCTGCCCGCCGATCTCCCCGCGGACGCCGTGCTCCCCCACTTCGTCGGAACCGAGCTCGCTCCGGGGGTCGCGGGCCTGCTCGTGGCCGCCATCCTGGCCGCCGCCATGTCGAGCCTCGACTCGGCCCTCAGCAGCCTGGCCACGGCCACCGAGGTGGACCTGATCGGACGCGACGGCACGGCCACGCGGGGACTGCGCCGCGCACGGTGGATCACCCTGGCCTGGGGTGTCGTGGCCACGGTCGCGGCCCTGGCCCTCGCCGGCCGCGGAACGCTGCTGGAACTGGGGGTCCGGGTGATGGGGTGGTTCGCCGGGCCGATCCTTGCCCTGTTCGTCATGGCCCTGCTGCGGCGCTCCCCCGGGGCCGGCGCCGCCCTGGCCGGCGCCATCACCGGCTTCACGATCACGGTGGTCCTGGTCGCCGATCCCTTCGGCGCCCCGATCCTGAGTCCCGGCATCTGGACCACCGCGATCGGGGCGGTGACCACGATGCTGGCGACGATCCTGCTCCAGAGTACCGTTGGACCTCGGCGCCGGAGACCAAGGGCACCGGCCGGTCCCGTTCCCGGAACTCGACGAGAGGGTCGTCGCGATGACTGACGTGCAGATCGACGGACGCGGACGCCGTGTCCTGGTCACCGGAGGCGCCGGCTTCCTCGGCATCAACCTGATCCGGGCACTGCTCGACCGGGGTTTCGAGGTCACCAGCCTCGACCTCGAGCCCTTCGACTACGAGGACTGCCGCGAACGCATCCGCGAGGTCCGGGGCGACATCCGCGACGCCGCGACCGTGGCCGAGGCCGTCCGCGACTGCACCGACGTCGTGCACTGCGCCGCCGCCCTGCCCCTCTACTCGGCCGAGGACATCCGCTCGACCGACCTCGACGGCAGCCGCGTGGTCATGCAGGCCGCGCTCGAGGCCGATGTCGACCGCGCCGTGCACATCTCCTCGACCGCCGTCTACGGGATCCCCGATCACCATCCGCTGGTCGAGGACGACCGCCTGCACGGCGTCGGCCCCTACGGCGAAGCGAAGGTCCAGGCCGAAGAGGTCTGCGCGAGCTTTCGCGAGAAGGGCCTGTGCGTGCCGATCCTGCGCCCGAAGAGCTTCATCGGTCCCGAGCGCCTGGGCGTCTTCGCCCTCTTCTACGACTGGGCCAAGGACGGCCACGGCTTCCCCATGATCGGCAGCGGGAACAACCGCTACCAGCTACTCGACGTCGAGGACCTGTGCGACGCGATCCTGCTCTGTCTGCACCTGCCGAAGGAGCAGGTGGACGACGTCTTCAACGTCGGCGCGGCGGAGTTCGCGACGATGAAGGAGGACTACCAGGCCGTGCTCGACCGCGCGGGCCACGGCAAGGAGATCAAGGGCTTCCCGGCCGCGCCCATGATCTGGACCCTGCGCCTGCTCGAGGCCCTGAACCTCTCGCCGCTGTACAAGTGGGTCTACGAGACGGCCTCGAAGGACTCGTTCGTGAGCATCGAGAAGGCGCAGCGCGTGCTCGGCTTCCGGCCGAAGTACAGCAACCAGCAGGCGCTGGTGCGCAACTACGAGTGGTACCTCGACAACCTCGACCAGTTCGAGGGGCGCAGCGGCGTGTCGCACCGGGTACCGTGGAAGCAGGGGATCCTGGGCGTGGCCAAGCGGTTCTTCTAGCTTCGCGGACCGTCGCCGGCCCGTGGCGGATCGGAGATCGCGCCTCAGAGTGCGACCGGCTCCAGGATTCCGCTCTCCTGGACACGGTCGGCCACGGCCTCGCCGATGGCCAGGGACGCGGTCGCCGCCGGCGACGGCGCGTTCAGGACGTGCACGGCGTGGGGCCCGTCCACGAAGTGGAAGTCGTCGAGAAGCGCACCGTCGCGTCCCACCGCCTGCGCACGCACACCGGCGTGGGCGGGTACCAGGTCCTCGCGCCGGACCGCCGGGACCAGCTTCTGCAGGTCGCGCACCAGACGATCGAGGTCGAAGCTACGGCGCATCTCGTCGAACCCGCTGCGCCAGTGCGTCCGGAACAGTCGCAGCGCCCCCGGGAACGACAGCGTGCGCGCGAGATGCGCCACGTCGACGTCGCCCCACGTATAGCCCTCGCGGGCCAGGGCGAGCACGGCGTTGGGCCCGGCGTCGACCACACCGTGGACGTCGCGCGTGAGGTGCACGCCGAGGAAGGGGAAGGCCGGATCGGGGACCGGGTAGATCAAGGTCCTCACCAGATCCGCCCGCTCGGGTTTGAGCAGCCAGTACTCGCCACGGAAGGGCACGATCCGCACGTCGACGTGCGCACCCGCTCGGCGGGCGACCTCGTCGCAGTACAGCCCGGCGCAGTTCAGGAGAGCACGGGTCTGCACCGACCCACGCGGCGTGATCACGCGCAGCCCCCGTCCCGTCGGCTCGACGGCGTCGACGCGCCACCCGAAGCGCAGCGTGGCACCGGAGCCGCGAAGGTCTTCGGCCAGCATCGCCGCGACCTCGCCGTAGTCCACCACGCCGGACTCCGGCACGTGCAGGGCCTCGAGACCGGCGACCTCCGGTTCGTGCCGGTGCATCTCGTCCGGACCGATGCGACGGACCCCCTGCAGTCCGTTCTCACGTGCCCGTTCCTCGAGCAGGCCCAGACGCGCGCACTCCTCGGGCGAGGTGGCCACGATCAGCTTGCCGCTCAGCCGGTACTCGACACCGCGGTCCGCGCATTCCTCGATGAGTCGTGCCCGCCCCTCACGGCACAACCGGGCCTTCAGCGAGCCCGGCCGGTAGTAGATCCCCGAATGGATCACCCCGCTGTTGTGCCCGGTCTGGCCGGCGGCCACGCGGTCGTGCCGCTCGAGCACGGCGACGGTCAGCCCGGGATCGCGACGCTGCACCGCGCGCGCCGCGGCCAGCCCCACGATGCCGGCCCCCACCACGACCAGATCGACCCGGTCCTCGCTCAAGGCCTGCTCCTTCCGTGAGATCGGGGCCTGTCCTCTGGCGCCGACTCGGGCTAGAATGCCCGCTCCCGAGATTCCCCGAGGCGGAGGTTCCGAGCGTGCGCTGCCATGAAGTCGACTACGAGATCATCGGTGACGACCTGCAGATGGTCGAGGTGGAACTCGATCCGAGCGAAACGGTCATCGCCGAGGCCGGCTCCATGAACTACATGGAAGACGGTATCAGTTTCGAGGCCAAGATGGGCGACGGCAGCCAGCCGGACAAAGGATTCCTGGGGAAGATGCTCGACGTCGGCAAGCGCGCGCTCACCGGCGAGTCGCTGTTCATGACCCACTTCACCAACCAGAGTCAGGGCAAGAAGCGGGCGGCCTTCGCGGCCCCCTACCCCGGCAAGATCATCGCTGTGGACATGGCGAAGATCCCCGGACAGGAGATCTATGCGCAGAAGGACGCCTTCCTCTGCGCCGCCCTGGGCACCGAGGTGAGCATCGCATTCCAGAAGCGGCTCGGCGCGGGCTTCTTCGGCGGCGAGGGCTTCATCCTGCAACGGTTGCTGGGCGACGGCATGGCCTTCATGCACGCCGGCGGCACGATCATCCAGAAGGACCTGCGCGGCGAGACGCTACGCGTCGACACCGGGTGCATCGTGGGCTTCAGCCGCGGGATCGACTACGACATCCAGCGGGCCGGCAACCTCAAGAGCATGTTCTTCGGCGGCGAGGGCCTGTTCCTCGCCACGCTCCGCGGCACGGGCCGGGTGTGGCTGCAGAGCCTGCCGTTCTCGCGTCTGGCCGACCGGGTGATCGCGCACGCGCCGAGCAGCGGCGGATCGAGCAAGGGCGAGGGCTCGATCCTGGGCAACATCGGCACCATGTTCGAGCGCTGATCCGCGGGCCCGCTACGTGCGTGTGCGCAGCAGATCGCTGATGTCGGCCGGCGAATCGATCTCTCTCGGGTCCACCCCGCGCCGGAACAGGCGAGCGGGCTTCGCCCCGTCGAGGCGCAGCACGTCGTCGCGGCGGGCGAGCCAGCCTCCCTCGCGGAGCCCCAGCACCACCGCGTCGTTGTCCTCGAGGAACTCCCGCAACCGCTGCTCGCGGGTCTCGCCCATGTGCTCGCTGTCGGAGACGGGGTCGAGATAGTGGGGATTGAGCTGGAAGGGCAGAACGCCCAGGGCGTCGAATCCGGCTGGCTCGACGATCGGCATGTCGTTCGTGGTACGGATGGTCGGACACGCCAGGTTCGACCCGGCGCTGGCACCCATGTAGGGCATGCCGTCCTGGATGCGGCGTCGTAGCACGCCGAGCAGGCCGCGGTCCTGCAGTGTCTTCAGCAGACGGAAGCTGTTGCCGCCTCCCACGAACACGGCCTCGGCGGTCTCCAGCGCGGCGGAGGGGTCGGGTGTCTCGTGCAGCGAGTCGACCCGGATCCCCCATTGGCCGAAGCGGTCGCGGGCCTTGGCGGCGTAGCCGTCGCGGTCGTGCAGGGCGAAGGGGACGAAGAGCAGGCGCGACACCCCGTCGAGGTGATCGCGAACGGCCGCGTCGGCGTGGTCGAGGTAGCCGAGGCCGAACTGCGTGGAATTGCTGAGCAGGAGCAGGCGCATGAGACCTCCCGGGCGGATCGGACCGCCCCAGGTTAGGACCGACCGACGCGCCCCGCACCTGCGAACACGGTGCGTCTGCGCTAATCTGCCGCGGTACCCGCGAACGGGAGAGGGAGATCGATGGGTTGGATGCACTCGCTGCTGGGCGGAGCCCTGGGCTTCGCCATCGCCGGGCCGCTGGGCGCAGTGGTCGGAGCCGCCCTGGGTCACGGCCTGGGCCAGCGCGGCGCCGCGACGGCACAACTCGAAGGTCAGGAACGCGCGCAGGCGGCATTCTTCGTCAGCACCTTCTCCATGCTCGCCAAGATGGCCCGTGCCGACGGCCACGTGAGCCAGGAGGAGATCGCGGTCGCGCAGCGCTTCATGCGGCACGAGCTCGGGCTCGACGCCGAGGCCGAGCGCTTCGCCGTCCGCGTGTTCCGCGCGGCGAAGGACGCGCCCACGCCCTTCGAGGAGTTCGCGGCCCAGTTCGCCGACCTCTTCCGTGGCGAGGTGGAAATGCGCGAGGCCATGCTCGACGTGCTCGTCCGCATGGCCCTGGCCGACGGCAGCCTCCACGACGACGAGCGTCACCTGCTGGAGCGGGCCGCCGGGATCTTCGACCTGAGCCTCGATCGCTTCGAGCACGTGCTCGGCCGCCGTCACGCGAACTTCGACCGCCATTATCACACGCTGGGCGTCGAACCCGGCGCGCCGATGGAAGAGGTCAAGCGGGCGTACCGACGCCTGGTGACCGAGGTGCATCCGGACAAGGTGATGGCCCGGGGCATGCCCGAGGAGTTCGTGAAGGTCGCACAGGAACGCTTCCACGAAGTGCAGAACGCCTACGAGGCGATCCGTCAACGCGCGGCGGCCTAGTCTTCGGTGGCGCCGAAGTCTCCGGAGCGGCCGCGCAGCCCCCGGTCGCCCAGGCCCACCCGACCCTTGAGCACGCCGAAGAGCTGACGCGACACGCGGCCCAGGACGGATCCCCGCCCGTCACCGCCCTCCAGGCTCCCGCGCAGCCAACGTTCGAGATCGCGGACCTCCTCGACGGTCATCGGTTGCAGTCGGATCTCGGCGCTCACGTAGTAGCGGTCGTCGGGATGGAGGGCCTCGACCGCACACAGCGGCAGCCCGTCGACCTCCTCCACCCAGCGTGCGGCCTCGGCCCGCTCGGACGTGCTCGCCAGGAGCACGCCACCACCGTCGAACACGTCGTAACGCGCGTCGAGAACGTCGTAGAGCACGCGGATCTCGCTGCGGTGATCGAGGACGAAGTGGTCCCACAGGCCCGTGCGCTCGTTCCACAGCTCGACGACCAGACGCACGCGCGCCGGCAGGCCCGAGCGCAACGAGCGCTCGAGATCGTCGTCGAACAGCAACGGAGCGCGCACGTCGACGAGCACCTGGCCGTCGACGGTGCGGGCTTCGACCTCCAGCTCCGCCGCCGCCACCGCCGGGACCGCGACGGCCAGGACGAGGCACAGGAGCCAACGGGGATTCGGCGAGTACACCGTGGTTCCTCCTCCCCGCTCAGAACGGTCGTCGCAGCCGCAGCTGCACCATGAGGTCGCCGTCGCGCTCGAGCGGGCGGATCAGATCGGCCCGCAGGCCTCCGTCCTCGTCGTCCTCGTCGAGCAACAGGCCCACCCCGATGCTGCTGACCATGTCCGAGAGGTCGATCGAATCGTCCCGATCGACCCAGACCTGTCCGGCATCGGCGAAGAGCGCGAAGCCGAATCCGTCTTCGTCCAGGACCAGCTCCGCGTTGGCCAGCAGTTGCTGCTCCCCCCCGTACACCTCGTCGGAGTCGGCACCCAGCAGCAGCGACTGATAGCGATATCCGCGAACGGTCCCGATTCCCCCGGCCAGGTACCGCCGCTGTCGCGGCAGTTCGCCGTCGAGTGAAGTCCCGTATCGCAGTCGCAGGTCCAGGTGACCGTCGCGGCCGAGTCGGAGACGACCGCGGTACTGGGCGGTCAGCCGGGTGAAGTCGAACTCGCTGGGCAGCAGGTCGTCGTCGCTCGTCTCGAACTCCAGCCAGAGGTGGTCGAGGTCTGTCCCGACGCGCACGCGTGCGAACACGCTGCGCATGAGCCCCTCGTCGATCGCCGGATTGGGCAGGAAGTCCTCGCGTCCGCCCCAGCCCGCGATCACGCGGCGGTCGAGACTGGAATAGGTGTCGCTGCGGATCTCGACACGGGCGAGCAGTCGATCGGGAACGTCGGCCTCGAGCCCGAAGGTCAATCCCTCGCGCCGGAACCAGTCGAGGTTGTCCTCGCGGAACATCAGGGTCGACAGGCTGTTCTCGACCGCCCCGACGCCCGTCCGGTTCATGGTGTCGCTCGTTTCGTAGCCGGAGACGTGCGCCCGGATCCGGCCACCGGGCGCCAGGGGTTGGAGCAACGACAGGCGCGAGCTCCACCGATCGCTCGAGAAGCCGTACAGGAACATGCCCTCGACCGATGGCGACCACGGCCGGCCCGACCGCAGACGGGGGACGAGGCCGAAGAGGGCACCGTCGACGCGCTGGTAGGCCAGCACGGCGTCGTCGAACACCACGAAGTCGTAGGTGTCGTCGGACCGCCGCGGCCGGCGTGGGTGGCGCCGCTCGAGGACCACGTCTCCCTCGCGATCGATCCTGAGCTCGCTCACCCATCCGTGCTCGGCGTCCCGACGACGGGTGGGATTCGCCACGTCGGTGCGCGTCCGCACCTCCCCGTCGTCGTACTCGACCACGAAGACGTAACGGACGCGGCCCGGGGGCAGGTCGAGCTCGATCACCCAGCGTTCGTCGACCGGATCGAAGTCCAGGGCCCGGCGCTCCCAGTCGTCGGCATCGGTCTCGACCCACACCTGCCGGTAATCGCGGTCTCGCATGCGGAGGCGCACCCGGTCGCCGACGCGACGCGGCGCGTCGATACGGCGCAGCGACGGAGTGCGTCGCGGATCGGGATCGGTCGGCGCGCGGAAGGTGTGAGCGAAGAAGCTCTCGCGCTCCGTCGGCGGCCCCACGATCGCGGCGCCGGCGTCGGCCTCGGCCGACAGATGGAGTTCGGTGGCGCCGACGGCCCGCGCGACGAGCAACAGGAGCACCAACAGAGTGGACATGAAGACGAAGCGTTTCACGGTGACTCCCCCTCGCCGGACACCGCACCCCGCTCGCCGGGGCGCGCCGATCCCGCTCGGTGCAAGGGGGCCTCCACCCCGCAGGGTCGAGCCCGGGCCAATTCCCGTCCTGGACAACAAGCGTCCCGACAAAGAGTTGCGGGGATCCGTGCAGATTCGACCCGAACCGGGAAACGATGTCGAAGCGACACGCCGTGTCGTTGTGACACGTGTGCGCAGGTCACGAGCGCTCCATGCGCAGACGCTTCATCTTGCGGTGCAGGTTGGCGCGGTCGATCCCCAGCGCGCGGGCGGCGGCGGCCTTGTTCCCCCCGTGGGCGGTGATGGCCCTGCCGATCAGCTCCCGCTCGGTCTCCTCGAGGGCGACCTGAAGCGTCG
>DATFKK010000187.1 GCA_035268685.1 Candidatus Krumholzibacteriia bacterium
GACGGACGGATCGGCGTGGTCCTCGACCGCGGCGGCGACGCGATCGCGATCGTGCACTCCGGCCTGGTCGCCGGACCGCAGGTCACCACCACCGGCGCCGTCGGCGACACACCGACCAGCCTCGACCTGCGCCGCAGATCCGCGGGCGGCGTCTACGCTCTGACGACGAACACCGGCGACCGCACCGTCACGGTCACCGAGATCGACGCCGACGGAAACGTGATCGGACGCACCGACGAACCGCTTCCCGCGGGATGGACGGGGGAACTCCGCGGAGCCTGGCTGCACGATCCGGAGTCGACCTTCGTCGTGACCGCGGTCGGACGGGCCGAGCTGTTCGTCGGGAGGGTGCGGTGATCGCGCCGGTGGCGGTCGGGTGACACCTGGGGAAGTTCCACCCCGAAAGCCGTGCGCTTCCGCCGCGGAAGTCAGGAGGCTTCCGCGGGTGCGCCTGGTTCGCTCCGCTGCACGCACGGCCTCCCGTACACAGCCACGACCACGCGAGCGCGCGGCACCGTGACGGCGGCTCGACCCCCTTCGAGTTCACCGCGCCGCTCAGGTCGGATCCAGCGCTCCGAATCCGGTGTCGTGACTCGAGAGATGCCGGAAGGCGATCACGACGTGACCGTCGGCCGCGCCGTGGAAGAGCGTGTTGTGCCACCAGACGTTCTCGTACACGGGTCCGTCGGCGTGGATCTCCGCGACGCAGTGGAGCTGCGTGCACCGCAGCCGGCCGATCTCGGACTGGTCGTGGAGATCGAAGACGTAGAACAGCAGGGAGCACTCCGGGCGCAGACGCAGCGCCCGCACCACGTGCCCGTCCTCGGGGAGCAGGGTGGTGATCGTCGCCGGATCGAAGTCCGACGGATCGGTGTAGTAGCCCTCGAGATGTGCGAGGCCGGCGTCGTAGACCGCCCGCGCACCCTCGGGCAGATGGCGCTCGTAGAGCTCGCGGAACTCCTTGGTCCTCACGTCGAGCAGCTCGGGTGCGGGCAGGACACCGCAGATGATCGAGTGACTCGACATCCCGTGTCCCACGCCGGGGGCGAACACGGTCAGCACGGGGGCCACGCCGACGTGGGGCGCGCCGTTGCGGTGTTGCATCGTGTGCCGGCGCAGCGCCACCTGCCAACGGAGGAACGACGACGGTAGGGGCCGGATCTTCGCACTGCGGCGTCCGAGCATGGGGGTCTCCTGTCTACATGTGGCGGATGGGGTCGGCGGCGCCCTCGACGCGCACGCGCAGACCACCCTCGTCGCGGACGGTGGCCCGAACGCCGAAGACGTCCTGGAGCGTTTCTTCACGGATGCACTGGGCCGGGGTGCCGATCTCGTACACGCGCCCGGAGCGCATCACCACCACCCGGTCGGCCAGACGGGCGGCGTGTTCGACGTCGTGCACGACGACGACCAGGGTCACGCCGCGCTCGCGGTTCAGACGCACGAGGTGGTCGAGGGTCTCGAGCTGGAAACGGAGGTCGAGCGCGGCGGTGGGTTCGTCGAGCAGGACGATCGGTGCCTCCTGCGCCAGGATCATGGCGATCCAGGCCCTCCGTCGTTCCCCGCCCGACAATCGCTGCACCTCGCGGTTGCGGTGGTCGTGCAGATGCAGTGCTTCCAGCGCGTCCTCGATGGCGCGGCGATCGGGATCACCGCCCCGGGCCCACCGCGACCGGTGCGCGTACCGACCCGTCGCGACCAGTTCCAGCACGGTCAGTCCGTCGGGACACCGCGGCTCCTGGGGCAGCCGCGCCAGGCGCCGTGCGCGCTCGCGGGCCCCGTAGTGGCGGAGGTCCCGGCCGTGCAGCCGTACCCGCCCCGCGCGCGGTCCGATCGCACCGGCGAGAGCGGCGAGCAGGGTGGACTTCCCGGAACCGTTCGGTCCGACCAGCGCGATCACCTCACCCGATCCGATCTGCAGCGACGCGTCGCGCACCGCGTCCCGCTCGGCCCGCAGGTGACGCACGCACAGACGCTCGGCCGACAACACCGCACTCATGCCAGGTGCTTCCAGAGCAGGTAGAGAAGGGTCGGCCCACCCAGGAACGCGAGCAGCGATCCGACGGGAAGCTCGAGCGGCGCCACGAGCGTGCGCGCCGACAGATCGACGGTCATCATCAGGAAGGCGCCGCCGAGGACGGCCAGAGGGAGCAGACGGCCGTGGTGCGGGCCGATCACGATTCGGAAGGCGTTGGGGACGACGAGCCCCACGAAACCCACCAGACCCGCGATCGTGACCGCCGAAGCCGCCAGCAGCGCGGCGACGGCGCACACCGCCAGCCGCACCCTGGCGACCGGCAGACCGACCGACCACGCCGAATCGTCGTCGAGCAGGAGCACGTCGAGCCAACGGACCATGAGGCCGGCCAGCACGAGACCGGCCAGCGTGGGCCCGAGCGCGAGCTGCACCTCGTACCATCCGGCCGACGCCAGCGATCCTACCGTGAAGGCCACGAAGGCCGGGGCCCGCTCGGCGAAGAAGAACACGAGCAGGCTGATCACCGAGAAGAAGATCGCCTGCAACGCCACGCCCGACAGGATGATGCGCAGCGGCGAACCGAGCATGCCTCCGAGCATCGACGCGGCCAGCACGCTCCCCACGCCGGCGAAGGCACCCAGGAAAGCGAAGCCCGGCACCAGCAGCGGCGTGGCCGGGAAGAACAAAATCGCGATCAGGGCGCCGATGCCCGCTCCGGCACTCACTCCCAGCAGCGCGGGGTCGGCCAGCGCGTTGCGGACCGCGGTCTGCATGAGTGCTCCGCTCGCGGCCAGCGCGGCGCCCACGAGTGCCGCCGCCACCAGGCGCGGCAGCCGCACGTCGGTGATCAGGCCGTGCAGGGGATGCTCGCGATCGACCAGGGTCGACCACAACTCGCGCCACGGTAGCTGCACCGCTCCCGTCGAGAGCGACAGGATCGCGACCACCGCCGATGCCAGCGAGAGCACCAGCACCCAGAACAGCGGCCGCTCGGACGCCAGCCGCAGCCGGAATCCCACGCTCTCGAGAGGGCGGACGATCGTCGAGTTCAGGGCCGTTCCTCCGTGAGGCGCGCGTGCAACCAGAGGGCCGCCTCGTCGAGGCGCACGCCGGGATTGGAGCCGAAGAGTTCCTGGTCGAGGACGAGCACCCGGTCGCCGACGCTGTCGCGCAGGCCACGCCAGACGGTCTCGTCGTCCATGCGACGGCGCAGGGCCTGCAGGGCCTCGTCGCCGCTGCCGTGGGCGACGAGCAGGATCCAGTCGGCCCGGAGCGTGGCCAGGGTCTCCTCGGACGGCGTCACGTAGCCCGGATACCCCTCGCGTCCGCTCACCGCCGCGGCGGCGTTGTCGACCCCCAGGCGCGCGAGCAGGTCTCCCAACCAGGTGCGCTCGGTGATCACGACGGGTGCGCCGGGCGAGGCGTAGAGGGTCACGGCCGACACGGTGCCCCCGAGGTGCAGTCCGTCGAGCGCCTCGCGGATGCGGTCGATGCGGTGGTCGACGGGCTCCTCGATCCCCAACGCACGTCCCACGGTGGCCAGCGCTTCGAAGGTGGCGTCGACGGTCGTCGCCCGTGTCGCGACGGTCTCCGACACCAGGGCGTCCAGCTTCGGCTGCAACCGCGCGTGCATGGCCTCGTCGTAGACGACCACGTCGGCGCGGGCGCCGGCCAGGGCCTCGATGCTGGGCCCGTGCGGGCTCCCCAGATCGACGCGATCGCGGCCGGACCACACACCGTGGCGCAGACTGCGGCTCGAGGCCACGACCTCGACGTGCCCGGGTGCGAGCGCGGCGACGTCGTGGACCCAGGGGACCAGGGTCGCCACCCGCACCGTTCCGGCGGCGTCGGAACCGGTACCGGCCGCGGCCATCGACAACAGGATCGACACGAGAACGTTCACGACGAAGCCTCCCTGGTGTCCGCCTCGAGTCGTCGCCCTTCCGCGAGTTCGGCGTGCGCCCGCGCGAAGGCCTCGAGACGTGTGGGGTCGAACTCCTCGCCCGTGGCCCGGTGCACGTAGACCGACACGAAGGGCTCGGCGTCGGAGGAGCGGGCGAACTGGAGGAAGAGGACTCGCCGCCCGGACCGCTCGTGGACGGTGTCGTGCGATCGGATCCAACCGAAGTCGTCGAGTCCGAGGTGCCAGTGGTACGCGGGTGTCATGGCGTTCATGTGACCGTGGGCGAATCCGTAGCGATCGAAGTCGACGATCGCTTCGAACACGCTCGGGCCGCTCACCGAGATCACCCGCAGCGGACTGAGCCGGCGGAGGAGTTCGAAGACTCCACCCACGGTCCAGGTCGTCTGGTTCGATTCCTTCACCGGCATCAGTCCTTTCGGATCGGAGGGGGTCTAGCGGTTGTAGAGGGACTTCAGGTCACCGAAGCTGCGCTCCTCGGTGTCGACGACGTCGATGGCCGTCAGCACGAGGTCGTCGTAGAGGACGCTCACGCCGCCGAGGTCGAAGCGGAAGTTGTAGACACCGACGTATCCGGTCGGCAGTTCGGCGTTCTCGATCGGGGTCGTGGTGAGTTCCTCGTCGTTCCAGAACACCCGCAGGGTGTTGCCCACGCACTCGATCGCCATCTTCTGCCACGAGTTCTGCGGCGGGAATCCGGACTGCGTGTCGGTGGTGAACCATTCGGCCAGCGTCTCGGCGCCCTCGCCGCTGAGCTTGCGCAGCGAGAGGGTCAGAAGACCCGGCTGGATGACGAACTGGTAGTTCTCGGTGAAGCCCGCCGCGGGCGTCCCCGCGCGGGCCACGAGGCCGCGACGGGTGTCTCCGTTGCCCATCCAGACCATGCCTTCCCACCGATAGTTGGCCACGCCGGCGGGATCGGTCACGGCGATCCCCAGTCCACCCTCCTCGGGCGGCGTGTTCGTCAGCGAAGCCACGGTGTCGTCGCCGGACGGGTTCGGGTAGCCGGGATCACCGGGGGCCAGGGTGACGGGTTCGAGGTCGTTGGTCAGGAAGAAGCCCGGCGTCCACATGAGGTCCAGGCTGCCGCCGCTCACGCGCTCCTCGATCACGACCTGCGCTTGCGCGACGGGGACCACGAGCGCCAGCGAGAGGACGACGGTGCACAAGGTCTTCAAGATGATCTCCTTCGTTGATGGCACGGGGGAATTCGACGCTCGACGGCGTTCACGCTCTACCGCCTGATCACGAATCGGGTGACCGGGCCGGAGTCTCCGTCGACACGGGCGAAGTAGACGCCGCTGGCGAGCGGACGGCCGTTGGCCGCCACCGCGTTCCACGACGTACCGCCGGCGTCGACGCGCAGGGTCTGCACGCGCCGACCGTCGACGCTGTAGACGGTGACCTCGCGCGGGGTCGACGCGGGGCCCTCGAGGCGGAAGACCACGGTCCGCGAAGCGGGATTCGGATGGACGCGCAGGGCGCCGACGCCCATCGGGGCGGACTCGACGTCGGTCGCCGCCCCGGTGGGGATCTCGAGGTATCCGATGCGGCGCAGGACGTTGGCGCCGGCGAAGCCGCGATCGCCGATCGCGCTCACGCCCGCCTCGTCGGTGGTCGAGGCCTGGAACACCAGGTGCAGACGGTCGTTCGGGTTGCGCGCGGCCAGCGAGACGAAACGCTCGTCGGCGGTCGGGGTGTTCGTGAGGTTCTCGGGAGTGCTCCACGACCCCGCCGCGAGCCGACGCGCGTGGACGACGTCGCCGTAGCCGATGCCGGTGACGATCCCGGGCAGTCCGGCGTCGGCCGTCGGGTCGACCTCGGCGTCGACGAAGCGCAACCACACCACGTGGACCTCGCTGCCGTCGGCGGACGACCCGACCTGGGGCCAGTCGACCGAGATGGTGTTGAATCCCGCCAGCGGGCCGCTGCCGCCCACGTCGACGTTGCCGTAGGCGTCGGCCTCCCCTGCCGTCCGGTACACCTCCGAGATCCCGTCGCCGGGACTCCAGTGCATGATGCGGCTGCGATGGTCGACGAAGAACACGCCGCCGGCGTCCCGGCGGCCCTGCAGCTCCGCCCACACCACGTGCGGGGTGTTGCCCTCGTACACGAGATCGCTGTGGACGAAGGCCCGATACTCGTCCGAACTCGCGTCGGGTGCGGTGATCGCCGCGTCGGTGTAGGACGTGATCGTCGTGACCGTGATCGTGCCGGGCGCGAAGCTGCCGTCGGACGACTCGTACAGGAAGACGTTGCCGCCGAAGTCGCTGACGGCGATCCCGACCCGACCGTCGTCGCCGGCGGCGATCGACGGAAAGGCCGGCGTCCCGTCGCGGAACACCGATACGTCGTCGACGACCGGGTTCCAGCTGTCGAACTGCCAACCCGTCGGGCACGAGAAGCCCGCGCCCTCGACACCCAGACGCGCCACGCGGAACTCCTCGGTCTCGTCGTAGGTCCCGAACTCGGCGACCTCCGCCAGCACGGTGAAGGAACCGTCGGCCAGCGCGACCACCTGGGGGAACAGGAAGCTCGGGTCGGTGATCGGCGTGAGGTAGGCGGTGAAGGTCGTGCCCCCGACGACGTCCTGCACGTACATGGACGCGCGGGCGTCGCAGCCGTCCTCGTTGGCGTGCGGTACGACCACGGCGCGGCCGTCCGGCGCCAGGGCCATCGAGCCGAATCCCCCGAACCGTTCCGTCACGCAGCAGCCACGGATCGAAGGATCCGCCACCTTCACCCCGGCGTTCCAGCTTCCGCCGGCGTCGCGCCAGGCGTGGGCGTTCGTGCGCTCGGGGAAGGGCTGCGGCGCGTTCAGATCGGGCGGACAGCCGGCGGCGGAGAGTTCGCAGAAGTCGTCGACCCAGGTCACGTGGACCCGCCCGTCGTCGCCGATCACGATCCTCTTGCCCAGACCCCCCATGTCCTGCAGGTCGTAGTAGGTCTCGCCGATCTGCACGGCACCGTCGGCGAGGGGAACGGGATTCGCGCGGCGGAGCGGTTCGGCGGCCGTCGTCGGAAGAGGTGCGTCGTGGGCGTCGAGCACCAACCGGCCTTCGGGATTCGGTCGCGTCCGCGCGTCGGCGTCGAGGGGGATCAGGGCGGCGAGCAGAACGAGCAGCATCCAGCGGTTCATCGGGATCCTCCGGGTCGCATCAGGGCGTGGTGGGGAGATCGGTCGCGTAGCGCAGACTCAGGCCCACGGTCCGTCCGGGCTCGGGAATGGAACTCAGGGGCTCGGCGTAGGCGTGGTCGAAGAGGTTGCGCACGCTCAGCGCCGCCCGGACGCCGGCCACACGCACCCCCAGCTCGACCGCGACGGTCCAGAAGGCGGGGCGTTCGAGGTCGTCGTCGATCCCCGACAGCGCGTCCGACCAGCGCAGGCGTGTCCGGAGGTCCAGGGACTCGTGGATCCGGTGCACGGGCCAGTCGACCTCGAGCGACAGGCGACGGGGACCGAGCGTGGGAATGCGCTCGCCCGTGTCGAGGTCCTCGCCGCGGGGAACACTCCCGCTGACCTCGAGTCCGACGTCGAGCATGCGGACGCGTCCGGTGAGTTCCACGCCGGACAGGCGCGCGCGATCGACGTTGACGTACTGGAAGCGAGGCACCAGGAACAGCTGGCCGACGTAGCGGAAGGTGATCAGGTCGTCGACGTCGGACCGGTAGACCGACAGCCGCAGGAACTCGATGCGGTCGTTCCACAGGGAACGCATGCGCACGCCGATCTCGTTCGACCAACTCTTCTCGGGTCCGAGATCGGTGTTGCCGAAGAGGTAGAGACCGCCGTGGATGAAGCCGTTGTAGTACCGCTCGTCGAGCGCGGGCACACGGAATCCGGTGGCGGTGCGTGCGTAGAGACGCGCGAATCCCACCTTGCGGGTCACTCCGAACGATCCGCTGACCCGGCTCTCGTCGGTCTCGAGGGCCTCGAGGTCACGCTCGGGCACGGCGGCCGACTCGGTCGCGACGCGATCGTAGCGAAGTCCCGCGTTCAACCGGAACCGCTCCACGTAGCGCGCCGCGTTGACGCCGACGGCGGCCATGTCGCGCGAGGCCTCGGGCATGCTCGCGACGTTCGTGGTCTCGCGGCTCACGGTGTCGCCGTTGCGGCTGATCACCGTGGACACGTCCTCGCGCGGTCCGTCCGAACTCTGGCGACGGAGTTCGCCGTAGAGTTCGACACCGGCCATCAGCCGGAGCCGCAGCTCGGGGGCGAGTCCCAGGTCGTCGGTCACCACGCGTTCCCGCCCGTCGTTCACGGTGCGGGCGACGAAATTCCCGCGGACGAACGAGCTGTCGACGGTGGTCTCGGTGAAGTGGGTCCGGTTGCGCTGCGCGTCGGCGATCACCGCGGCGCGCTCGATCACGTTCGTCGAGGTCGCCGGCGTCTCGTAGACCGACTCGAACCGCAACGCGTCGCGGCGCCGCAGCGGGTACACGCCCGCGTTGCCCGAGGTGCTGGCGAAGGCGGGCAGGCCCACGTCGTAGGCCGAGTACCGGCTCGCCTGGATCTCCGAGTGGAGATCGGGCCGTCCCACCGCGAGCCGCAGTGACAGGCTCTCGTCGCGGTACCCGCTGTTGGCGATCTCGCCGTCGGGTGTCCGCAGGGCATCGAACTCTCCGCGGCTGGCGTCGACCTCGAATCCGAATCCCGGCCGCGTGGACCATAGGCTGGCCCCGACGGAACGTCCGCCGCCCGGGTCCGACGCGCGTCCGCGGATCGCCACATGTTCGCCGACCTCTCCCTCCAGCAGCGGCCGCCGCGTGACGATGTTGATCACGCCGCCGAGGGCATCGGTGCCGTTCTGCGCGGCACTGGCGCCGGGCTGCACCTCGATCGACTCGATGCGATCGAGACCGGCGATCGACGGATCGGGCCCGTGCCCACGCACGGGATTGATCCTCACCCCGTCGACCTTGAGCAGGACGCGCTGCCCGCCGAGGCCGCGCAGCGAGGGCCGGGTCGACCAGGGACCGGTCTTGGTGAGATCCACCCCGGGCACGGTGACCAGGGCGTCGGCCACGCTCGCCGGCTGGAAGCGCTCGACCTCGGAGCGTCCGAGCGAGACCGTGGTCTGCGTCCGCAGGTCGGCCGGATCGATCCGCTCGCCGCGCACTTCGATCGTGGGGACGACGAACCGGCCGCCGTCGGTCTCGCGGACCTCGACCGAGGTCATGCTGTCCGGGATTTCGATCGTCACGGGGCGGGCGGCCGATCCGAGGACCTCGACGGTCCCGCTCGTGTCGGGCACGGCTCTCTCAGCGGCCTCGGTCGAATCGGGCGCGGCCCTGTGGACGGCCTCGGTGGAATCGGGCGCGACGGCTTCCTCGCCGGCCGCCCCTTCCGCGGCGCCCTCGGTCGCTTCCGGCGCGTCCCCTTCGTCGCCGGCGATGCGTTCGGCGGCCACGGGGCGGCCGATCAGCGTCAGCAGACAGAGAGCGATCCAGAACGGCGAAGACATCGTTGCCCCCGGATTCCGGGCACGAAAAAACCCGGATCACGTCAGGTGGTGATTCCGGGCTCGGGGCGTCGATGCCGCTGGCCTCTGACTCGTCGGTGTGCCGCGCTCGGCGCGGCGATGGGGTCGCGGAGCTCAGTCCCTCGACAGCCGGACCCAGGTCGAAGCCGCCGGGTCGGCCCGCAGGAGCAGGGTCCTGCGGCACCGGCGGCACTTCAGCTCGATCTCTCCGTTGCGCACCCGCGCGAGAAGAGCACCGCAGTGGCAGCGGCAATCCTCGTCGGGCGATTCGGAAGAGGGTCGCGTGTGTGGTGCCTCACCCATCGCGGCCCCCCTTTCGCGGATACCAGGGGGTCCACCGGCGAACCGTGTCGCCAGTTGAAATTGAAAGTACAATTCAATGTGATACAGGGAACGCCCCTGGCCGTCAAGCGGATCGGTCGCGACATCGCCGGCCCGTCACAGGATCACACCAGCCGCCTGCGCATCGAATGCACCGACGACCACGCCCACCCGCGCGCAGCTCGCCTTCGCCGCCCTCCGCGACGGACGCCGCGGACGGACGCCGTGACGAGGCCACTCGATGGCTGGACGAGGCCGAACCGCTCGTCCCCGAACACCTGACGCGGGCGACGCCGTGGCGTGACGACCTGCGGGCGGCGCGGGGAGAGCTGGGGCGCTGACCGTCACGGGGCAGGTGGGGACGTTCCGCGTCGGGAGCGGGAGCCGTGCCGAGGGAAGGGCAGGGGACGGCGCCGGTGTGATCGCGGCCCTGGCCGCGTTCGCACGGAGAGGGAGCTGTCGCAGCATCGAGAGGCAGAACGCCGCCGTTGACCTAATCGCCGGAGTGTCCCGCACGGCGAAAGCACACGACCTCGAGACCGGCATCACGGGATTCGTCGACGCCGAGGACGTAGACGAGGTCCTCGAACCAGGCCACTCCCCGGATCGTCCAGACGCCGTCCGGCAACCGGAGGGATTCCCGGTGCGCGATCGCGCCGGTGGGTGCATCGAGGACCCACCAGGCGACCCGGTCGAGCGCGGCCACGCCACGACCGAGGCTTCGACTCGTGGTGACGAGAAGCTCCTGCGGGCGTCCGCGCGCCGAGATTCCGGCAATGACGCGATAGGTCTCGACGACCTCGGGAACGAGGTCGGGGTTGATCTCTCGGAGCTTCTCGTAGCTCTCCAGGTTCTGTTCGATCAGGTCCGCACTCTTCCGGACGGTGGTCGTCGGCATCTCGACCCTGTACCGCTCGGTGCCGTCTGGCTCGATGGCCCGCACGACGGCGGCGTCGTAGTCGTCGTTCAGGTACGCGACTCCGTCCTCGTCGAGATCCCAGACCCAGGTCGTCAATCCGTCGATGGGACTGTCGTCGAGCGCGTCGTCCTCGGCGAGGATCGTTCGTGATCCATCCTGCACGTCGTAGACGACGAGCCGCGCACGGCGTCGGCGGAGCTCGGATCGCTCCTGCCAGGTGCGGTGCGTAGCAACGTACTGTCCGGCGATCCGCGCCGAGACACCGGCGGCGAATCCTGCGCCTTCGAAGGTGGCCTCGAGCGACTCGGTCACGCGAAACGGCGGATCGATCGGCGAGCGAACCACACATCGCGCGGGCGGCATGCCCTGCAAGACGACGAGTGCGTCTCCTGTCGGATCCACATCAGCATCGACTGCCATGGGCACGTGTCCCGGAGCCTCCCCTCGGACTTCCACGGTCGAGACCCGCGTGGCGTCGTCCGAGATGAATGTGATGGCCGACAGTTGCGAGTCGAAGCCGATCACACCGTCGCGGGTCGCCGCGAACCGTCCGAAGCTTCCGATCACGACACCACCGCGGACCTCACCGGAGCGCCAGGCCACCTGGGCGGGGACCTCCTTCGTCGGAATCGCGTCGGCCGTGACCGTCGTCGTCGACATCGAGCAGGCGAACAGTACGACGAGGAACGGTCGCATCATCGGGTTTCCTCCTGGCGCCTCGGGGACTTCACGGCGGGTCATGCCGGGTCACACGACGTATTCCTCGCAGATGGTGGTTGCCGACACAAAGCTACCATCCGCATCGTAGGTGATGAACCGAAACGCATGCCCCGTCGAACAAGGCTCGTAATCGATGGACTCCCTCGTGGTGTGCTCCCCCGTTGTCGGGGCGCTCGCGCCCTTTGCGGTTGCGTGACACCTGGGGATGTTCCGCTCCGGGAGCCGCGCACTTCCGCGGGGGAAGCCGGAGGCTTCCGCGCGCAAGCACTCGATTCCCGGAACTGCAAGCCGTCGGTAGAGCCGTCACCGGGATCGACGCCGACGGGAATACCACGAGGCGGGTTCGGTGTCGGCTTGGCCGCAGCAGCCCCGGTGCCGTACCGTGACCGCGCCATCGGCAACACTCCTGGCCCCGGAATCGACCCCCCGAGATGCGAGCCCCGTGACCCCGTCCGACTTCGAACCCGGCTACCGCCCCACCCTTCGCACCCCGGAGGCCCGCGTCGGTGTCCGCCCCGGCCGTCTGCGCATCGAGCGTTCCGACGACCACGCCGTGGAGTTCGACGAGGAAGGCCGGCTCGTGCGCACCGAGCACGAGGGCACCAGCCTGCGCACCACGCTCGACCTGCGGCTGATCCCCTCGCGCGTGCACGGCCACGGGCCGCGCCGCCGCCTCGAGCGCGACCTTCCGGTGATCGACGACCTCGACTGTGTCGCCGCTGCTCACGCAGAGGCGCACGAGGTGCTGCACGCCGCTGGAACCATCGACGACGACGCCACCCGCGCGTGGCTCGAACGCATCGCCCGTTGGAACGCTGACACCCTGGCCGCCGACCGCGCGCGTCTGCAACGAATCTACCGTCCGATCCCGGTGCTCCCGCCCGACCAGTACGCCTCGCTGGTCGTGCAACTGACCGAGGGCTGCCCCTGGGATCGATGCACGTTCTGCGATTTCTATCGAGGTGTGCGCCATCGCATCCGCAGCCACGACGAGGTCGCCGCGCACGTCGACGCGCTGCTCGCCCACCTCGGCCGCAGCCTCGACCGCTGCCGGCGCGTGTTCCTGGGTCAGGCGAACGCCCTGCTGATCCCGCCTCCCACACTCCACGATCGCCTCGCGCTGCTGCGCGATCGCCTCCCGTCCTCGCTGTACGAGTTCTACTCCTTCGTCGACGCGTTCCATCGCATCCCGACGGCCGAGGACCTCGCGCCCCTGCGCGACGCCGGCCTGCGGCGGGTGTACGTCGGGGTGGAGAGCGGCAGCGAGACTGTCCTCGAACAGCTGGGCAAGCCGATGGACACCGACGCCGTGGTCGCGCTCGTCGAGGCCTTCCACGGCGCGGGGATCGGGATCGGCGTGATCCTGCTGGTCGGCGCCGGCGGCCCGCGCCTGGCCGACGAGCACCGTCGGGCGACGCGTGATCTCGTGGGCCGCCTCGGCCTCGGCCGCGGCGACCAGGTCTACCTCTCGCGCCTCGTCGTCCACGAGGGCAGCGAGTACCAGGAGCGCGCACGCGCCGAGGGCCTGGGAACCTTCACCCCGGCCGAACTCGCCGCCGAGGAAGACGAACTCCGCCGCACGCTGGGCTTCGTCCGCGACCACGGCGCGGTGATCGCCTCCTACGACCTGGGCCGGATCGCGGCGTGGAGCCCGCGGTCGGAGTGAGCGGATCCGTTCTCGTGCAGGGGACATCCCCGGACGTGTCGCCCGGTCCCAGTTACACAGAATCGCTTACGCCCCCCCGGCGCGAGGGTCTCCGGAGGCAGCGCCCCGGTTCTTCCGCGCCGGAACGCGTGCACTTCCGCTGCGGAAGTCGGGATGACGGAATTCCTCCCGCCCCACTTCCGCTGCGGAAGCGTCTACGAGGTGTGACACCTGGGGATGTTCCGCACCGGAACACGCCCCTTCCGCACTGGAAGCACCACCCCACTGCTTCCGAAACCCTTTCCCGTCGAACTCCCCCGGAATCGAGCCTCGCGTCATCCGAAACTCGACTCGTACTTCCCGACGGGGACATCGGCGATGGATTCGTGCAAGACGATTCGACCCCTTGCTCGGTCGACATCCTCGGAGCCGTCGACGTCGTGGATCCACGCAACGATCGGTACCGTGCCGCGCGGGCTGAGCGGACACAGACTCCTGGAGCGGAACATCCCCAGACGTGCCCCGCGGCCCCGGGGAGCCAACCCGGTCCCCGGGGAACGAGCCCGGCCCCGGGAATGAACGCGGCCTGCAGGGAATGAACGCGGCTTCCAGGGAATGAGCGCGCAACGGCCAACCCGCCGGACGTCACGTCCACGACACCCCGTTCATGACACCCCGCTCACCACACCCCGCTCACCACATCCCGCTCACCAC
>DATFKK010000188.1 GCA_035268685.1 Candidatus Krumholzibacteriia bacterium
CCAGGGCGTTTCCCGAACCTATCATTTCGATCGGATCCGCCGGTCGTTGCCGATCATTTTGATAGACACACGGCGACGTACACCGCGGGATCGCGGCGTCGGCGGGAACGACTGGCGAAGAGGGCGCAGGACCCGGGGTCAGCGCCCCTCGCCGTATCGTGCCTTCAGTCCCGACCAGGACCGCTCTTCGGTCGACACGATGCCGTCGAGCACCGCGGACCGGTCCTGGCCGTCGACCCGGATCGGGCCGGCCTCCGCCGACAGGTCGACCGTCAGCAGGGTGGTGACGAAGAAGGGGTCGCCCGACAGCTCCATCTGCACCGCCTCGAAGCTCCCCTCGGGGATCGTCACCGTTCGGGGTGCTCCGACGCGCACGTAGAGATTGAACGAGACCCCTCCGGCCGTTCCCTGGAGGAGCTGGGTGTTGCCCCCGGCCCAGGCGGGGTCGAAGAGCACCTCGTCGGGCTCGAAGACCAGGCTCAACGCGGGCTCCACCTGGCCGGGGCAGAACAGTGTGGCGGTGTCGACGGTGAGGCGTCCGTTCGGTTCCACGTCGGCGACCCAATCGATCACGCAGCCCTGGCCGATCACGACGAAGGATGCGCGCCCGGCGTCGAAGGGATCGATGGCGAGCCGGGACTCGTCGGCCACGTTGCCGAACACGTAGGTCCGCGGTGCGTCGTCGGGCCAGTAGTCGGCGGCCGGAGTCGGCGTGGCCGCCGCCACGAGGAACATCAGGAACAGGGCGCAGGAGACCCACCGGGCGGCGGTCGCCGCCGGGGGCCACGAAGTCCTCATGATGACGTCTCCGCAGGGGGATTCGGGACGGCGACAAGAGTAGGCGATCGTCGCCCGCCGAGGCAAACCGGCTACTGCTCGCTCAACCGTTGCACCGCGTCGCGGGGGCCGACGGCCACGACCATGTCACCGAGTTGCAGCTCGGTGTCGGGTCCTGGAACCATCTCCACCCTCTGATCGGTGAGCGATCCGTCCCGCCGGCGACGCAGCATGACGATCTGCACACCGAGCGTCCGGCGCACGTCGAGTTCACGCAGCGATCGGCCCACGAAGGACCCCGGCACGTCGACCTGCTTCATCCAGTGGTCCTCGCCGAGGTGGATGGCGTCGGCCTCGCTGCTCGAGAGACCACCGGCGAGTTCGGCCACCATGTCGCGCTTCATCAACTCGCGATGGTAGGCCTCGAGCAGGTGTGCACGCGTGACGGTCCCGAGGAAACGACGCGACTCGAGATCGGTGACCACCGGCAGCTCCTCGCGGTTCTTGCCACCGAAGATCCGCATGACACGATCGAGGTCGTCCTCGGGCGTGACCACCGGAACGTCGTCGCGCGCGAGGTCGGCGGCGATCACCAGATCACGCAACGTTCCGGCGTCGACCAGGGCATTGCGCATCTCCGGGGTGCCGATCGCGCCGACCAGGCGGTCGTCGTCGTCGATCACGTAGAAGTAGGTGATGCCGTCGCGCGTCGCGGCGTCGACGATCTCACCGAGGTGCGTGGACGGCTGCACCGTCGCCGCGTGCTCGTCCATGACCTCGTGCACACGCAACGAGCGCAGGACGTTCACCTCGCGGCCCGCGCTCAGGTCGATCCCGCGGCGCAGCAGCTTGTGGGTGTAGATGTTGGCCTTGTCCAGACGGGTCGTCACCAGCGTCGACAGGATACACGCGGCCATGAGGGGAACGATCAACGAATAGTCGTAGGTCAGTTCGAAGATGATCAGGATGGCGGTGAGCGGCGCGTGCGTGGCGCCGGCCACCACCGCTCCCATGCCGACGAGCGCGTAGGCCCCGATCGGTCCCGACCACTCCGGCATGATCTGGTTGGCCACCCATCCGACGAGACCGCCGGTCATGGCCCCGATGAAAAGCGACGGCGCGAACACACCCCCCGAACCACCGGCCGCCAGCGTGACCGACGTCATCAGGACCTTCACCACCAGGAGGACCCCGAGCATCCGCAGCTCGAGCTCACCGCGCAGCGCGCCCTCGATCGCCTCGTAGCCCACGCCGAAGATCTCGGGGAACTGCAGGCCGACCACGCCGACCACGGCGAAGCCGATCGGCGTCAACAACCAGCCCGGCACCGGGAGTCGCTCGGCGACGTCCTCGAAGCCGTAGAGGACCCGCACGAAGGCCACCGCGACCACGGCCGCGACCACACCGAGCACGGCGTAGGCGAGCATCTCCACCGGGTGCCCCATGCCGTAGTCGGGCACCACGAAGGCCGGGACGTCGCCGAGGTGCACCCGGGCGACGACGGTGGCGACGACCGAGGCGATGACGATCGGGCTGAAGGCGCTCACCGCGAAGTCGCCGAGGATGATCTCGACGGCGAAGATCGCGCCGGCGATCGGCGCGTTGAAGGTGGCCGCGATGCCGGCCGCTGCGCCGCAGCCGACGAGTGTGCGCAGGCGCCGGCCACTGACCTTCAACACCTGGCCCAGCGTCGACCCGAGGGCCGCACCGATCTGCACGATCGGTCCCTCGCGGCCCACCGAGCCTCCGCTGGCGATCGACACCGCCGAGGCCAGGCTCTTCACGATGACCACGCGAGCACGGATGAAGCCGTGGTTGAGCGCGACGGCGGCCATGACCTCGGGCACGCCGTGACCCCTCGCCTCGCGCGCGAAGAAGTGCACCAGCGGTCCCACGATCGCCCCGCCCACCACCGGGACCAGGACGACCCACCACCACGGCTTGTCGCGGACGAGATCGAGGGTGAGGGGGACCTCCGACCAGGCGACCTCCTGCAGGGAAGCGATCAGCCAACGGAAGGCCACGGCACCGTAGCCGCCGAGGACCCCTACGACGAGGCCGGCGACCACCATGAAGGTGCGCTCGCTCATGCGCAGGCGCGCGAGTGGACCCCCGAGGGCCCGCGTCGAGACGATGTCGCGGTCGTGGTCCATGGGAATCCCGGTCCGAGCGGAAAGCTCGCAGCCTAGCACCATGGCGCGAGGACCGCACGTGCGAGGGGGCGCCTCGCCGGAGACGCCCCCTCGCCGATCCTCCGATCGGTGCGGCTCGTGGTGTCGGTGATCGGTTCCGCTCGACGGGGCGCTGCGAAACCCCGGTTCGGTGCATCACCCGGCCGGTCTCGGCACCGGGGCCAGGCGCGGGATCGGTCGGTCTCCGTGGGGCCGCCGCGGGAGGTGTCGCTCGGGGCAGGGTGTGGGGCAGCGGGAGCACCGACGCCGCGCACCCTAGCGTTCCTGCGTGAAGCTACCCTGAATGCCCGATGAAATCCCGCCGAAGCTACGGCCGAAGGCCACAACAGTAGAGCCCCAGGTCGCCCGAGCGACCGTCACTCTTCCAGACCGAATCCACGTGCAACCCGTTGTTTTCCAATAGTCTCACCAGGGTGTCCGGCTCGAAATGGTGGACGTAGCGGACTCCCCGGCCGCCCTGGCGCCAGTCCACGAGCAGGTCGCCCGGTTCCACGGCGTCGTCGTCGAGGTCGATCGTCGACCAGGGGAGGATCCGATCGGCGAAGCGCGGCCGGTGCAGGATCTGCCAGACCGACACCGCCCACCGGCCGCCGAGCTCGAGACAGGCGGCGAACTCGCGGACGAAGGCGGCCCGCTCCGCGGCGCCCGGCACGTGGTGGAGCACCGAGAAGCTCACCGCGTGGCCGAAACGCCCGACCTCGCGGTGCCACGGCGTGCCGACCAGGTCGACCTCGCGCAGGTCGAAGCCCGGCTGGTCCGGGCGCGGACGCGCACCGAGCAGCGCCGCGGCGTTGTCGAGGCCCAGGTAGCGCGACCGACCGTCCACCCAGGCCGGTCCGAGGGTGCCGTCGACCCACGCGTGACCCACCCGGGCATCGCCGCAACCCACGTCGAGCAGGTCGCCCACCGCACCCCAGCGTTCGAAGGTCGCCACGATCCCCGGGTGCAGTCGGCTCCGCGACGCCGAGAACTCTCCGGCGAATTCCTCGTAGAACGCGCGGTTCAGGGCGACCAGACGACGAACGATGGCACGGTCCACGGTCTTCTCGCTATCCTCTGCACATGAAGCGACCCACCGATCTCTCCGCGACCGCCGTGGTCGAACTCGGCGAACGCCTCGGTCCCGCCCTCGACACCATTGCGGAACTCGAGCGCGTGGACGACCAAGCCGTCCTCAAGGTGCTGCGCGCGCACCCGCGCCCCGGCGGAGGACTCTACCGCAAGAGCGAGCTCGTCGCCGCCTACCAGCACCAGGTGCGCGCGGGTGTCCGCACGGCCGACGACGAACTGCTGCGCCGGATCCGCATGAAGCCCGTGCGCACGCTCTCCGGGGTGACCCCGGTGACGGTCCTGACCAAGCCGTGGCCGTGCCCCGGCCGGTGCATCTTCTGCCCGACCGACGTCCGCATGCCCAAGAGCTACCTGCACGACGAGCCGGGGGCCATGCGCGCCGAGCAACACGGCTTCGACCCCTTCGAGCAGGTCGCCTCGCGCATGGACGCCTTCGAGGCCAACGGACACACCGCCGAGAAGATCGAGCTGCTCGTGCTGGGCGGAACGTGGTCGAGCTATCCGCGGGACTACCAGGAGCACTTCCTCCGCCGCTGCTTCGACGCCATGAACGGCCGCGACGCGGCGTCGATCGACGAGGCCCACGCCTGGAACGAGAGGGCCGCGCGCCGTAACGTCGGGCTCGTGCTCGAGACCCGGCCCGACCACGTCGACGCCGGCGAGATCCGGTGGCTGCGCTCGCTGGGCTGCACCAAGGTCCAGATGGGCGCCCAATCCCTCGACGACCGCGTGCTGGCGATGAACCGGCGCGGGCACACCGTCCAGCAGATGCGCGACGCCATGACCCGGCTGCGCGCCGCGGGCTTCAAGCTGGTGCTGCACTGGATGCCCAACCTGCACGGCGCCACGCTCGAGAGCGACCGCGAGGACTTCGAACGCCTGTGGAGCGACCCCGCGCTGCGCCCCGACGAGATCAAGATCTACTCGACCCAGCTGCTCGAGAAGGCCGAGCTGTACGAGGTGTGGGAGCGCGGCGAGTACCGGCCCTACGACGAGCAGGACCTGATCGAACTGATCATGGACTGCAAGGAGCGCGTCCCGGAGTACTGCCGGATCAACCGCGTGTACCGTGACATCCCCGGCGGGAACGTGGTCGAGGGCACGCGGCTCACCAACATGCGCCAGGTGATCCAGGACCGCATGCGGCGCGAGGGGCGCGCGTGCCGCTGCATCCGCTGCCGCGAGGTCAAGGGACACACGCCCGAGGTCGTCGAAGCGAACGACCGGCGCTACGACACGATCGGGAGCGTGGAGCACTTCCTGTCGTACGACACGCCCGAGGGCGCGCTCGCCGGCTACCTGCGGCTGTCGCTCCCACACGAGCCGGGATGCGCGCTCGGCAGGTCCCTGGGCATGGACGAACTCCACGGTGCGGCGCTCGTGCGCGAAGTGCACGTGGTCGGACCCGCCCAGGAACTCGGCCGCCGCGGCCACACGCGGGCCCAGCACCGCGGCCTGGGGCGTCGTCTGCTCGAGAGCGCCGAGGACATCGCGCGGTCGCAGGGTTACCGCCGCATGGCGATCATCGCGTCGGTCGGCACGCGGCGCTACTACCGCGCCCGCGGCTACGAACTCCAGGGGACCTACATGGTCAGGGATCTGTCGCGGCCGCTACCGCCCGAAGACGCGGGTTCCTCGGCCTCGGCCTGAAGCAGTTCGCTGCCTTCGCCGACCTTCCGGGCGATCCCGCAGAGTTCGAAGCGGGTGCCGTCGGTGGGTTGGAGCAGTTCCACGCGCAACCCGGCGCCGCGGAGCACCTGCTCGAGCCGTGCCGGCGTGAAGGCCGTGCGATGCGCCATGGTGTCCTCGCCCTGTGCGATACTCCGCCCGTGACCGAAGAGCACGTCGAGCGGCGTGATCGGACCCAGGGCCGACTGGTACAGCGGCTCGTCGAGCTCGGCGCCGTCGACCACGGCCTCGAACACCGCCTTCACGTGGGGGACCCGGACTTCGACGAACCCACCGACCCGGAGCACCCGCTCGACCTCGTTCAACACGACCGTCGACTCGTGGCGCTCGAAGTGCTCGAGGAGGTGGGCCATGAACACGGCGTCGAACCGTTCGGACGCCAGCGGGGACAGGTCGCGCACGTCGGCCACGACGTCCGGACCGGTGGCCGGATCGACGTCGAGCGTCACGACGTCGAAGTCCCGGTAGTGATGGGGCAGGCCGCGGTGGCAGCCGGCGCCAACGCTCAGGCAGACGCGCCGTTGCATGGTCTCGCCTCGTCCTGGTTGCGGGAACAATTGCGGGATCCCGCCCATCCCCAGCATGGAGCGTTCCGGCCGCGGCCGGACACCACTCGCCACCGCGCGGCGTCCCCCGTAGTGTGGGGGTGACCCCTCGACGACGACGGAGTGCACATGGAGCAGATCTGCAACATCGGGCCCAAAGGGGTCCGCAAGCGCATGTGGCTGGGGATCCCGCTGATCGCCGTCGGCGTGGTCGCGTCGTTCCTCGACAAGAGCTTCTTCGGCCAGGTGATCGCCTTCTTCGGCTTCCTGTCGTTGTTCCAGGCGACCGATTGCACCTGAGTGGGCATGGCCGCGCGCGGTGCGCGCGAAACGGACGAGGGTCGCGAGCTGATCGACGATCCCGACGAGGCCGCGTTCTTCCAGAAGAGGGCGCGGCGGATCTACCTGAAGGCCTTCCTCGCCACCCTCGCCCTGCTGCTGGCGGGGCGCGCCTGGCTGCACTGGATGGGCTGAGACCGTCCCACTGGTCCCGGGATTGCAGACGAATGGCCGTGCGGCCCGTTCGTCGGGGCCGCCGTGTGCCCCTCATCCTGCGAACCGAAGACCACGATGGCTCGTGAGCCCGACACTGCTTTTCCGGCGCCGCCGAACGGTGACCTCCGGGAAGAGCTCGACCGCTGCCGCGCCGACGCGCGTGCGATGCGCCGGCTGGCGGAAGAGCCTGCCGACCGGGCGCTCGTTCTTGCCCGCGACGGCTCGGTGCTGTTCGCCCGCGGCGAGTGGCGCGGCGACCTGCACGAGGGGACCAACGCCTTCGAGGCACTGGAGCCGGCGGTGGCCGCGCGCCTGCGCGAGGGATGCGAGCGCGTCGTGTCCGACGGAAGCCGCGTGCGACTCGATCCGCGGGCACCCGAGGAGCCGGTGACGCCCCGTGCCTTCGACCTCGAGGCGGTGGGAGCGGCCGGCGACCCGACGGCCCGCGTGATCGTCCGCTGTTCGCAGCCCGAAGACGCGCTGCGCCAGCACTTCGAGCGACAGCGATCGCTGCTGGAGTCGATCAGCCGCAACATCGACGAGGGGATCTTCCGCAGCACCTACGAGTCGGGGTTGGTGTACGTGAACGACGCCTTCGCGCGGATGTTCGGGTACAGCGTCGAAGAGATCCTCGAGGTCTCCCCGTCCGACCTCTACGCCGAGCCCTCCGAGCGAGAACGCCTGGCCGCCCTCGAGCTCGAGACCGGCGAGTTGCGCAACGCCGAGGTCCGCCTGCGCCGCAGGGACGGAACCATCTTCCACGGCCGCATGAGCAGCCGCCCGATCTACGTCGACGACGAGGTCGCGTACTACGACGGGGCCGTGTCCGACGTCACCGAGGAGCACGAGGCCCGCCTGGAGCTCGAGGAGTTCCGCGAACGCCTCAACGGTCTCATGGACAACTCGCCCCTCGCCTGCATCGAGATGACGCGCAAGGGCGTGATCAGCGACTGGAATCCCGCCGCCACGCGGATCTTCGGCTACGACGCCGAGGAAGCCCTCGGGCGCGACATGCGTGAGCTCCTCCTGCGCGACGTCGACCAACAGCCGGTGGCGGTCACCTGGGACGCCCTGCTCGCCGATCGCGGCGGGCGCCACATGGTGAACCAGAACTCCCGCCGCGACGGGGGCGTGATCACGTGCGAGTGGTACAACACCCCGCTCTACGACGAGAACGGCACCGTGACCCACGTGCTCGGCATGGCGCAGGACGTCAGCCGGCGCATCGAGAACGATCGTGAACTCAAACGATTCGCCGCCGACGTCGAGCAGGCCAAGATCCGACTGGAACGACAGGCCACCGAGCTGTCGATCACCGTGGCCGAACTCGAGGAAGCCCGGAAGCAGGCCGAGGAGGCCACGCGCGCCAAGGGTGAATTCCTCGCGAACATGAGCCACGAGATCCGCACGCCCATGAACGGCGTGATCGGAATGACCAGCCTGCTCATGGACACCGAACTCGACGAGGATCAGCGCGAGTTCGTCGACACCATCCATCGCAGCGGCGAAGCCCTCCTGAACATCATCAACGAGATCCTCGACTTCTCCAAGATCGAGGCCGGCGCCCTGTTGATCGAGGCCGTGCCCTTCGATCTGTGGCGCTGCGTCGAGGACTCCGTGGAGGTCATGGCCACGCGCGCGGCCGAGAAGTCCGTGGAGCTCGTCCTGCGGATCGACCCGATCGTTCCCCGCTTCGTCGAGGGCGACGCGTCGCGATTGCGCCAGGTCGTCGTGAACCTCGTGTCGAACGCCGTGAAGTTCACCGAGCGCGGCGAGGTCGTGGTGCGGATGTCGGCCCGCGGCTCCGACGGTGTCGTCATCGCCGTGCACGACACCGGCATCGGAATCCCCGCGGACAAGCTGGACGCCTTGTTCGAGCCCTTCACGCAGGTCGACGCGTCCACCACCCGCCGCTTCGGCGGAACGGGCCTCGGCCTGACGATCTCGCGCCGGCTCACCGAGATGATGCGTGGCAACCTGCGGATCGAGAGCGAGGTCGGCCAGGGTACGACCTTCTACCTCGTGTTCCCCTTCCCCGTCGCCGACCCGCCCACCGATGCACCCCTTGCCCCCGACCCCCGCTCCGCGGTCGGTGCCCGGCCCGTGACCGTCGTGTGCCGCCACCAGGAGACCCGGCACTGGATCGAACAGCTCCTCCGTCACTGGGGTGCCGAAGTGTCCGCTTTCGTGTCGGGGACCGAGGCCATGCTGTGGTCCGCGCAGGGAGGACGCGCCGACGTGTGGGTCGTCGACCGGTCGCTCGGCGACATGGAAGGGGTCGAGCTCTGCCACACCATCCGCGCGGAACGACCCGACAGCCGGATCGTCTTCGTCTCCGACGTGCTGTCCCGCGCGTCGTCCCCGGTCATCGACGCGCGCCTGAGCAAGCCCGTCCGCGCCGACGCCCTCGCCACGGTCCTGATCACCCACGCCGGTGTCCTCGGGACCGGCCCGACCCCGGCTTACCGGAAGGGCGTACCGAGGCTCGATCTGCGGGTCCTCGTGGCCGAGGACAACGCCGTGAACCGCAAGGTGGCCGCGCGCATGCTGCAGAATCTGGGACTCGAACCCGACGTCGTCGCCGACGGGAGCGAAGCCGTCGACGCAGCGCTCCAGCGCGACTACGACGTGATCCTGATGGACCTGCAGATGCCCGGGATGGGCGGCATCGAGGCCACCCGCCGGATCCTGTCGTCGAGGGGAAGCGCCAACCGTCCCCGCGTGATCGCCATGACCGCGAGTGTGAGCGAGGACGACCGCGACGCCTGCATCCGGGCCGGTATGGACGACTTCCTGTGCAAGCCCGTCGAGGCCGCAGCCCTGCAGACCGTGCTGACCTCCGCGCCCCGGACCTCGGTCGGCTGAGCTATTCCTCTTCGTCGGAGCCGGCGGGGACCTCGCCGCGAAGACCCGCCGGCAGATGGCCCGCAGCCCAGAGCACCTGCTGTGCGAGACCGCGGATCATGGCGGCTTCGCGCTGCTGGAGCTTCGCCCGTGCGAACACCTCGGCCCAGCTCCTGACCATCGGATCGACGGTGTGCGGGTATGCATAGGAGATCGCGAGGAAGGACGCGCGCAGGTGCGACAGCATGGCGTCGACCTCCTCCGCCGTGGCCGGCGGCGACACCGGCGGTCGCTTCGTGCGTCGGGGATGGAGTCGCGGTGCGCCGCCGCCGTGGGCCGTCCACGCCAGCAGTAATTCGTAGCCGCACAGCAGCACCGCCTGCGAGAGGTTGTAGCTCGGATGGTCCGGGTGCGAGGGGATCCAGATCACGTCGCTGCACAGGTCCAGTTCTTCGTTCGTCAGACCGTCACGCTCACGGCCGAAGACCAGTGCCGTGGAGAGCGGTTCCGGATCCGCCGAGCGCACCCAGTCCTCGGCGAAGTCCCGCAGGGCACGGCTGTGCCGTCGGTGACGCTGCCGCGCCGTGAAGCCCACCACCCGCCGCGTGTCCCGCACGGCGTCCAGCATCGTGGCGTGCCGCTCGGCCGCGGCCAACACGTCCTCGGCCCCGTGGCCGAAACGCTGCGCTTCCTCGTGGTCGCGGTAGGAGGGGGCGACGAGATGCAGTGGACCCAGGCCCGTGTTCTTGATCGCGCGCGCGGTCGAACCGACGTTGCCACCGAACATCGGTTCCACCAGCACCACTCGGCATGCCTGGATCACGATCGTCTCTCCGTTCCCGGCGCGCGACGCGACGCCGCACCGTTCAGGGTCGTGGGTCCGTCGACGCGATCGCCTTCGCGAACCCGACCAGCTCGGCGATCGAAGCTCCGCGCGGGACACGCTCGAGGTCGCCGGTCAACGCCTCCCCCTCCAGCCCCTTGCCCCCGATGATCAACGGGCACGCCGAGGCGGCCGTCTCCCGGGCCAGGGCCTCCAGCTGGGAACGGATCGTTCCCGAAGCCAGCGGAAGGTTCACGCTGACCCAAACCAGTCGAGCGCTGCGAAGACGGGCGGCGAGCGCCAGACTCGCGCCCGGCGTATTCGGCCCCAGGTGGATCGCGTCGATTCCCTCCGTGGTCAGCGCCGTCGCCGCTGCGAGGGACGCCAGCAGGTAGGGATCCCCCTCCAGCGCACCACCGATCGCGACCATCGCACCGGCGGGGGCGGGGAACAAGCTCCGCAGCTGGTTCAACGCCTGGTTGACGATGTCACTGGCGCGGTGCTCGACGACCAGCCCGTCCTCGGAGTGCTGCCACCGCGTCCCGATCTCCTCCATCGCCCCCCGGACCGGCCCGTCTGCGATCGCCGCGACCGAGTCGCCCCCCAGGTAGAGGCCCAGTACGAGGGCCAACGCCCGTCGCTCGTCCCCCTCGACGAGCACGTCCGTGAGTTGCCGGGTGGCTTCCTGCTGGCGGTCGCGCTCGGGAAGCATCACTCCGGCCAGATCGGGAAAGCCCAGCGCATCCGGAGCCACGAGTTCCAGCGAACTGCTGCGTACGAAGCGGAGCGCCTCGGTCAACGGAATGCGCCGGTGCCCGCCCGCGGTCCGCGCGGCACGCACCCGGCCTTCGTCGACCCAGCGCTTCATCGAGCTCTCGCTGACGCCCAGCGCCTGCGCGAGCTTCCGCGGTGTGAGCGATTGTTTCATGGGCCTCGCATCCGGGTGAACGTTTTGAACGATTATAGAGGGTGGGCGATGGCGACGGCAAGCGGCCGTTCGCGGAACCCGTGGGACCACGGGGGTCGTCCCCGATGGCCGACTCGTGACGCCGCCCTTCCGTTCCTTCCACCTGCGGGCCGTTCCTTCCGGCGGCCCTCTCCTGTCCGACCCTTCGCCGCTCCGTTCGGGAGTGGCGTATGGCGTTCCGGTTCTTCCTTCCAGGAACCGGAGGACCCGATCCGTTCTGTGCGAACGAAACGAGGAGAGTAACCATGCGACTCTGGGGACACCGCTTCCTTCTGTTGCTGGGCGTCGTGACCTTCGGCCTGGGCTTCACCGGCTGCGACGACGATGACGACGACAACCCCACCGATCCCGGTGGAACGGCCGAGACCGCACTCGTGCGCGTGGCGCACCTGTCGCCCGACGCCGGCACCGTGACCGTGATCATCAACGAGGGTGAGGGCGACGAGGTGTCGCTGCCCGGCGTGGAGTTCGGCGACTTCAGCCCCTACCTCGAGGTCCCGGCCGTGGCCGCCGGTACCGACTACACCGTCAAGGTGCGCACCGCCGGCGGTGCCGACGCGATCGACACCGTCGTCACCGTGGTGGCCGGTGACATCGCGACCATCGCCGCCGTCGGGCCCGCGGCTTCGATCGCGGCCGAGGTCTATCCCGAGAATCCGGCGGCGAGCGCTTCGGTGGCCCGTCTGAACTTCGTGCACGCCGCCGACCCCGTCGGTGACGTCGACGTGACCCTCACCGACGGCAGCGCCCTGTTCTCCGGCGTCGCCTTCCGCGATCGGGCGTCGAACACCCTAGAGGTCCCCGGCGGGAGCTACGACCTGCAGGTCCGCGCTGCCGGTACGAACACCGTGGCGCTGAGCTTCGACGACGTCGCGGTGCAGAGCGGTGTGGTCTACACCGTGTGGGCCGTCGAGCTGCCGAGCGGCGAGATCACCGCGCTCGTCTCCGTCGACGACACTGGTGCGGCCACGACCACCGTGCTGACCCTCGATCCGGCCGTCGTCGATCTGCGCGTGGCGCACTTCTCGCCCGACGCCCCCAATGTCGACGTCTACCTCGACGGGGCCCTCGTCGATGCGCTGGTCAACGTTCCCTACGAGGCCGTGAGCAGCTTCCTCGACGTGAGCGCTGCGACGCATCAGATCGAGGTCTTCGCCCACGGCGCCGACCCGGCCGCCGCCGACCCGGTGATCGACGAGACGGTGACCCTGCTTCCCGGCGTTCAGTACACCGTGGCCGCGACCGGCTTCCTCGGAGACATCGGCGCGACCATCGTCACCTACGAGGGCGACCTTCCCGACACGGGCAATGCCCTCGTGCGCTTCGTGCACGCCAGCCCCGACGCCCCGACCGTCGACATCGTCGTCGACAGCGTCGACCCGGAACTCACCCTGTTCGACGACGTGAGCTTCGGCGACCCGGCGACCGCGTTCCAGAGCGTCGGCGCCGGCAGCTACGACCTCGAGGCTCGGATCGCCTCGTCGGGTGACGTGGCGCTCGACCTCAACGGGGTGGCCTTCGAGGACGGTGGCATCGTCACGATCTTCGCGATCGGGTCGGTGGGGAGTGTGGATACGCCGTTGGGGGTTGTGGTGGCCAGCGAAGCCCCCGCCCCCACCCTCAACCGGTGATCTGTGCCTCCGAGATTGTGCATTCCCCAGCGGGGCGGGCCCATCGGCTCGCCCCGCTCGTTTCGGCCCTCAGAACGCGTACTTCAGCTCGTGTCGGCGGTTCACCGGCAGTTCCCGTGTCTCGATC
>DATFKK010000189.1 GCA_035268685.1 Candidatus Krumholzibacteriia bacterium
CTTCAGACGATGGCGGACGATCCACTTGCGCTCGATGGGTTCGTCGAGCGGCGCGGCGTAGTCCTGGTAGCCGATCCACAGCGCACCCGAGCGCGGATCGAACGCGCGCGGTTCGTAGCCGTCGTCGGGCAGACGCACCAGCGAGTGGTGCTGCACCAGGGTCACGGAGTCGGGCGTCGGTGTGACCTTGCGTACCTCGGGCCCCGGCTCGTCGCTGCCGAAGGTGAGGATCGCCTCGAACTCGAGGTTGTCGGGAAAGGCGAGCACCTGGCTCGGGTCCAGCGTGCTGCGGTCGTCGTCGAGTTCGAACTTCCCCTGACCCGTGCGCTTCAGCGTGCGGACCACGCCGTGGGCGTCGCGGACGACGAAGTCCGTGAAGTCGACCACGAAGTCGCCGCCGGGTGCCTCGGCCACCACCGGGCCGGACCACAGGATCGACCGCGCGAAGGCCTGCTCCACGGCGCGGCGCTCGTCGGGGTTGTCGCTGGTGGCGCGGAAGCCCAGGTTCGGCTGCACCACGTAGAGTCTCCGCCCGATGCGGTGCAGCTCGACCACGCGCGTGCTCCCGATCCTGCCGCGGTCCAGACCGACCGGATTGCTGCCCAGTCCGTGCGCCAGTCCCTCGACGTACAGCACCTCGGCCACCAGACCGTCGGCGCCGGCGGGCGGGAACTCGAGCCAGACCCTGGCCGCGTCCCGGTCGAGGATCACGTCGAACAGACCCGCCAGGCGTTCCTTGCCCTCGACGAACTTCTCCAGCGGCCCGGGCTCCGGCTCGGGAGGCGGCGTCTGCGTGGCCGCGGGATCGGGAGTCGGCGGGGTCGGCGTGGAGGTCCCACAGCCGGCGATCAGGACGAGAGCGAAGACGAAGATCGAGCGGGCGGGTCGCACGGAGGCTCCTCGGGTCGGGGCCGGATGGGCGGAGGTCGCCGAGACTATCGCCCGGACCGTGGGTCCACAAGGGGACTCGGCTTGTGAGGGGTGTGCGGTCGGCACTACCCTGATCGACCGGAGTGCGACGACGGGGACCATCGACGGGAGACGACGTGGCAGCGGCGGCCGACAAGAAGACGGTGATCAAGACCCTCGAACGCATCGCGGTGCTGCTCGAGCTGAGCGGTGCCAACCCCTTCAAGAGCCGCGCCTTCCAGAACGGCGCGCGGGCACTGCAGTCCTACGAGGGCGATCTCACGGCCGGCCTCGAGAGCGGCGAGCTGAAGAAGATCAAGGGCGTGGGCAAGGGGATCCTGACCGAGGTCGAGTCCCTGCTCGCCGACGGCACCAGTCCGGCCCTGGTGGAACTCGAGGACGCCGTCCCCGCCGGTCTGCTCGAGATCGTCCGCGTGCCCGGTCTGGGGCCGAAGCGCGTGCGTGTCCTGCACGAGAAGCTGGGCATCGAGACCCTGGGCGAGCTGGAATACGCCTGCAACGAGAACCGCCTGGTGCAGCTCGACGGCTTCGGTGCGAAGACCCAGCAGAAGATCCTGGCCGGCATCGAGACGGTCCGTCGCTTCGGTGGTCGTCACCTGCTCAGCGACGCCTGGGCCGCGGCCGATCGGCTCATGGACTTCGTGCGGGGGATCGACGGCGTCGAGCATTTCGAACTGGCCGGCTCGATTCGCCGCCGCCGCGAGACGATCAAGGACGTCGACATCCTCGTCAGCGCCGCCGATCCCGGCCGCGTGCACGAGGCCTTCACCGGCATGGACGCCGTGGCCGAAGTCATCGGCAGCGGCGACACCAAGACCAGCGTGCGGTTGGACACCGGCATCCAGGTCGACCTGCGCACGGTCACGCCACGGCAGTTCCCCTTCGCGTTGCACTACTTCACCGGCAGCAAGGAACACAACACGCGCATGCGGCAGCGCGCCAAGGACCGCGGCCTGAAGCTCAACGAGTACGGACTGTTCCCCACCGGAAGCGACGCCTCGCTCGAGCTCGACAGCGAGGACGCGATCTTCGAGGCGCTCGACCTGCACCCCATTCCGCCCGAGCTGCGCGAGGACATGGGCGAGTTCGACGCCGCCGAGCAGGGCGACCTGCCGCCGCTGGTCGAGGAAGCCGACATCCGCGGCGTGCTCCACAACCACACCACCTGGAGCGACGGCGCCCACTCGGTGCGCGAGATGGCCGAGGCCGCGCGGGCCATGGGCTACCAGTACCTGGGGCTGAGCGACCACAGCCAGAGCGCGTTCTACGCCCACGGCCTGAAGCCCGATGCGATCCTGCGCCAGCACGAGGAGATCGACGAGGTCAACGCCAGCTTCGACGACTTCGTCGTGCTCAAGGGGATCGAGAGCGACATCCTTCCCGACGGCTCGCTCGACTACGACGACGACGTCCTCGAGCGCATGGACTTCGTGGTGGCGAGCGTGCACGGCCACTTCGGTCTGAAGCCGGAGGACCAGACGAAGCGCTGCATCCGCGCGGTGCAGAATCCCTTCACGAGCATCCTCGGGCACCCGACCGGCCGTCTGCTGCTCGCCCGCGACGGTTTCGAGATGGACCTGGAGGCGGTGATCGAGGCCGCGGTCGAGGTCGACTGCGCGCTGGAGTTGAACGCGAACCCGCATCGGCTCGACCTCGACTGGCGCGAGCTGCGCCACGCCGCCAAGCTCGGTGCGCGGATCAGCATCGGCCCCGATGCGCACCGCACCGAGGGCCTGCAGGACGTGCGCTACGGCGTGGCCGTGGCGCGCAAGGGATGGCTGCGGGCCGAGAACGTGCTCAACGCGCTGCCGCTCGACGAACTGCGGGCCTGGTTGCGCGCGCGGCGGGGGTGAAATCGGCGCTTGCGGTCGCCCCGTCGGCCCGCACAATGGAGCGCGGAGGCCCGATGAACGATTCCAGCGATCCGCGGCGCCCCTGGTGGGGTGTGCACGAGATCCCGCTCGGCGAGACGCGCACCTGGTGGATCGGCCCGCTGCGCCTGTCGATCACCCGCCTGGCGCACGAGATCCAGATCACCCGGTGGACCGAGGGCGACGCGCTCGCGCCGGGCCTGCGCGTGGCCGACCCCGAACCGGTCGATCCGCCCGCGTCGGCGGAGTTCGGACGCTTCGGGTTCGAGGAGACTCCGTCTTCGATCCACCTGCTTCCGCTGCACGCCGACCGGCCCGTGGTGGCCCAGCCCGAGTATCCCTTCCACCTGCCCGCGCGTGAGTCGGCGACCATCTACGTGAGCACGCCGTTGTGGCTGCAGGTCCGCAGCCGCGCCGACGCCCTGCCGTTCTACGAGACGTCGCTCTTCCGCCCGTCGGACACCTGGTTCGGACCGAGCACCCGCGTGGGCGAGCTGTGCTACGCCAGCCGCACGGCGGCGCGCCTGAACCTCGAGAACGTGCCCGTCCTCGCCCAGCGGGCGGTGGCCGCCGTGCACGTGCGCAACCGCTCGGCCAAGCGCCTCGACCTCGAGCGCTTGAAACTGCCCGCGCCCTTCCTGTCGCTGCACGCGGCGGGCGACGGCCACCTGTGGGCCGAGCGGGTGACCCTGCTGCGGCGCGGGAACGACGACGCGGCCGAACTCGAGCTGTCGCGCCGGCCTCCCGGCGAGGCCGGCACCACGGCCTACGTGCATGCCGCCCGCGAGAAACCGACGCGCGGCGCTCTGCTGCGCACCTTCGGGCGCATGCTGAACCGGATCGACGATCATGTTTGACATGCTTCCATCCCTCGATTTCGCGGCACTGATCGACACGCTCCACGTGGAATCGGTCTTCCGGGCCGCGGTCGTCCTGATCCTGGGTATCGTGCTGACGCGGCTCGTGGGCCGCGGGGTGGGGCGCATGGTCGAAGTGCGCCTGAGCGCACAGGAAGGCATGGTCACGCGGCGCCTCATCACCTGGGTGCTGGGAACCCTGATCGTGGTCACCGCGCTCAACGAACTCGGCTTCGACCTGCGTGTTCTGCTCGGTGCCGCCGGCGTCTTGACCGTGGCCCTGGGCTTCGCGTCGCAGACCTCGGCCTCGAACCTGATCAGTGGGCTGTTCCTGATGGCCGAGCGCCCCTTCGTGGTGGGCGACTACATCCAGGTGGACGACCGTACCGGAGAAGTGCTGTCGATCGACCTGCTGTCGGTGAAGTTGCGCACCTTCGACAACCTGCTCGTGCGCGTGCCGAACGAGGACATCATCAAGAAGCACATCGTCAACCTGACCCATTTCCCGATCCGCCGCGTCGACCTGAAGTTGCGCGTGGCCTACGGATCGGACATGGACCACGTCCGAGAGATCCTGGCGCGGGTGGCCGACGACACTCCTCTGTGCATGACCGAGCCCGAACCGCTGTTCGTCTTCCTGCGCATGGGCGAGTCGGGGATCGAGTTCCAGTACTCGATCTGGGGAACACGCGACAACTACCTCGACCTGCTGAACAGCATGTACACGGCGGTCGAGGCCGCACTGCGGGCCGAGGGAATCGAGGTTCCACTGCCGAAGCGTTCGGTGGTGGGCGCACGCGCGGACGAGCCCGTGCGCCTGGACACGCACCCAGCGACGAGGGATTGATCATGTTCCACAAGAAGCATCCCGAGCTTGGCGCCAAGCCGGGCTCGCTGGTCATCTCGCCCGATGCCGCACCCCCACGGATCCGCCTGATCGACTACTCGACGTCGCATCACGAGACCGTGGACGATCTGCCGGTCCACGAGATCGGCCAGCACGTGCAGACACCTTCGGTGTCGTGGGTGGAGGTCCGGGGGCTGGGCGACCGTCACGTGTTCGAGGAGTTGTCGCGGCAACTCGAGATCCATCCACTGGCGATCGAGGACGCGGTCAACGTGCCGGTACGGCCCAAGAGCGAGCTCTACCCGAACTTCCACCTGGTCGTCCTGCGCATGATCCGCGGGCTCCCGGACGGTCGTCTGGAACGATCCCAGGTCACGCTCTTCGTCGGCGAGCGGATCCTGTTGACGGTGCAGGAAGGCCAGGCCGACGTGTTCGACAAGGTGCGTCGGCGCACCGAGATCGGTCCGCGCATGCGCGCGTCCGGGCCGGACTACCTGGCCTACGCCCTGATCGACCTGGTGATCGACGCCTACTTCCCCGTGATCGAGACGATCAGTCAGAGGATCGAGGATCTCGAGGAAGAGATCACACTCGAGGCACGGCGCTCGCACGTGGCCGCGGTTCTGGACCTGCGCCGGGAATTGCAGGAGTTGCGTCGCGACATGGAGCCCATGCGCGACCTGGTGGCCGCCCTGCTGCGCGAGGAGAGTTCCTTCTTCGGGGACGACGCGCGCACCTATCTGCGCGACTGCCAGGATCACGCCATGCAGCTGCTCGAGGTGGTCCACAGCGGGCTCGACGCCACCTCCCAGCTGCTGTCGCTGCACGGGGCCATGATGTCGAACCGGATGAACGAGATCATGAAGGTGCTCACGGTGATGAGCACGATCTTCATCCCATTGTCGTTCCTCACCGGACTCTACGGCATGAACTTCGTGAACATGCCCGAGCTTCAGGCCCAGAACGGGTATTTCGTCCTGCTCGGGGTGATGGCGGTGATCGTCGTGGCCCTGGTGCTGTTCTTCCGGCACAAGGGCTGGCTACACGACGACTGAGCGCTCACAGCACCACTTCGAAGCCCTCGAAGCGCGGCGGACCGGCGAGCGTTCCCTCCGGTGAGCGGGCGCTCGCGTGCGCCTTGCGGAAGGCCTCGGACTCGGTCCAGGCCACGAACGACGCCTCGTCGTCCCATGCCGAGTGCGAGGCGTAGAGGGTCACGCCGTCCTCGGTGGCGCCGCGCAGCAGGTGGAACTCGCGGAAACCCGGGACCTCGTCGAGGTGGGTCTCGCGTTCGCGCCACTGCGTCTCGAAGGTTTCTTCGTGTCCCTCGTTGATCCGGAAGCGATTCATGGCGATGTACACTGTCGATCGTCCTCGTGGGGGTTCAGGTGGGGCGGTGGGCCAGGACGACCACGTCGTCGGGTTTTCCCGGCCACGGTCCCTGGTCTTCGAACATACGCGCGTGGTTGCGTTCGACCAGGGCACGGATGCCGTCCTCGAGCGGACCGCTGCGCACGAAGGCCACGATCTCGTCGTCGCTCAGGTTGTCGAAGAGACCATCGGTGGCCAGCAGTAGTGTGTCGCGCGCGGCGAACGGCACGGGTCCGACGGTTTCCCAGCCGACCTCCTCGGTGCCGAGGGCGTTGACGAGCAGGTGTCGCTCCTCGTGCGCGCGGGCTTCGTCCAGGGTCATGCGGCCGGCGGCGGCCTCGAGGCCCGGGACGGTGTGGTCGGTGGTGCGGAGCTTGCGGCGGCCGCGTTGGCCGGTGAGCAGGATCGTCGAGTCACCGGCGTGCCAGGTGCGGACTTCGTTCTCGTGGATCAGTGTCAGGGCGACGGTGGTGATCGCCTCTTCCCCGAGGCGAGCCACGGCGTCCACGGCTTCGATGCGGGCACGGCGGATGCGATCGCGGATGTCGCCCTCGCCCGACTCCAGGGTCCAGGCGATGGCCCGCACCGCGGCTTCGGAGGCTTCACCCCCGAGAGCATGGCCACCGGCGCCGTCGGCCACGGCCATCACCAGGGTGTCGCCGTCGTGGTGGATCAGTGCGGAGTCCTCGCTCGGCCGGTCGGCGCCGGGCCGGCGCGCACCCCAGACGATCACCGGACCGCGGGGGGTGTCGACGCGACCCACGCCCTGGAGTTCGGCGCGGGGCAGCATCAGGGTTCGTTCCGATGCGCCCACGGGGGATTCTCCTCGTTGCCACGTGAGGCGGCTTCGTCCACGGTGTCCGAAAAGGGAAAAGACCACGACGGCAGTCCCGTTTCAAGCATACTTCCGTACGCTCTTCCGCACGCTCACGAAGAAGGGATCCGCCATGAAACTCGCGATGATCGGCCTCGGACGCATGGGTGCCAACATGGCCGACCGCCTGATCGAGGGTGGTCACGACGTCTGTGGCTTCGACCTGAGCCGCGATGCACTCACCCGTCTGGGAGACGCCGGAGGCCGCGGATTCTCGACCATCGAAGACCTGGTCGGCTCGCTGGAGCCGCCCCGCACCGTGTGGCTGATGGTTCCGGCCGGCAAGCCCGTCGACGACACGATCGACGAACTCGTGCCGCGGCTGGCCCAGGGCGACCTGATCGTCGACGGTGGGAATTCGAACTACAAGGACACCATGCGGCGAGCCGAGGACCTGGCCGCAAAGGGCTTCCGCTTCGTCGACGTCGGCACCAGCGGCGGCGTGTGGGGGCGCAGCGAGGGCTACTCGATGATGGTCGGGGGACCCGACGACGCCGTCGAGCGTCTGAGCCCCGCGCTGAGGACGCTGGCACCCGGCGAGGAACTCGGCTGGGGCCACGTCGGACCCGCCGGCGCGGGACACTTCGTGAAGATGATCCACAACGGCATCGAGTACGGCATGATGCAGGCGTACGCCGAGGGCTTCGCGCTCATGGAGCGCAAGAAGGACTTCGATCTCGACCTCGAGCAGGTCGCCCAGATCTGGCGCCACGGCAGCGTGGTGCGCAGTTGGCTGCTCGACCTGATCGCGCGCGCCCTGAAGGACAGCCCGCAGCTCGAGGGACTCGACGCCTGGGTCAGCGATTCGGGCGAGGGCCGGTGGACGATCCAGGAGGCCGTCGACCTCGCGTCGCCGGCGCCGGTCATGACCATGGCGCTCATGGAGCGCTTCTCGTCGCGCGACGACGACTCCTACTCACACCGGCTGCTGAACGCCCTGCGCAATCAGTTCGGCGGCCACGCGATCAAGAAGAAGGATTCCTGATGTCCGACGGTCACGCGCCTGCGCACCTGTTCGTGTTGTTCGGCGCCACGGGCGACCTGGCGCGCCGCAAGCTCCTGCCCGCCATGTACCGCCTGAGCGAAGCGGGTCTGCTGGCCGGTCGCTGGGCGATCCTGGGCGTGGCCCGCAAGGCCGACATGGACGACGAGCGCTACCGCGCCTTCGTTCGCGAGTCCCTGGCCGAGGCCGGCGTCGAGGGTGACCTGGGTTCGTGGTGCAGCCACTGCGTGCACTACCAGAGGCTGGACGACGACAGCCAGTTCGGCGACCTGGCGCAGCGCATCGACGACGTCGAACGCGAGCACGGCCTGCCCGGCAACCGGCTCTTCTACCTGGCGCTGCCGCCGCACGTCTTCGCCTCGACCGTGCAGGGACTGGGCGAGGTCGGCCTGAACGAGAGCCGCGGCTTCACCCGCCTCGTCGTGGAGAAGCCGATCGGCCACGACCTCGCCAGTGCCGAGCAGCTGGAGAACGTGCTCCGTGGCATCTTCCGCGAGGACCAGATCTTCCGGATCGATCACTATCTGGGCAAGGAGACGGTCCAGAACCTCCTGGTGCTGCGCTTCGGCAACGCGATCTTCGAGTCGCTGTGGACACGCGAGCGGATCGAGAACGTGCAGATCACCGTGGCCGAGGACCTGGGCGTGGAGGACCGCGCCGGCTACTACGACCAGAGCGGCGCGCTGCGCGACATGATCCAGAACCACCTGACACAGCTGCTGGCGCTGATCGCCATGGAAGTGCCCGTGGCCTACGACGCCGAGGCCGTGCGCAGCGAGAAGATCAAGGTCCTGCGGTCGATCCGCGACATCGAGCCCGACGACGTCGTGCGCGGTCAGTACACGCGCAAGGGTGACGTGCCCGGATACACCGAGGCCGAGGGTGTGCCCGACGAGTCGACCACCGACACCTTCGCCGCCGTGCGGCTGTTCGTGGACAACTGGCGCTGGTACGGCACACCCTTCTACCTGCGCACGGGCAAGCGGCTTCCCCGCAAGACGACGCAGGTGGCGATCACCTTCCGCCGCCCGCCGGTGCAGTTGTTCCGGAGCATGCGCTGCTACGAGGTCTCGCACGACGCGCTCATCCTGCAGATCCAGCCGAACGAGGGCTTCGAACTGTACTTCGACGTCAAACGACCCGGCGAACCCATGCGTCTGGAGCGCGTGCCCCTGGGCTTCGAGTACGCCGAACGCTTCGAGGGCATTCCCGACGCCTACGTCACGCTGCTGCTCGATGCGCTCGAGGGCGACCAGACCCTGTTCGTGCACCACGACGAGGTGATGGCCTCGTGGCGGTTGTACGATCCGCTCGTGAAGGAGCCGGCTCCGGCGCACCCGTACGAAGCCGGTTCGTGGGGCCCGCGCGATGCCGACGTGCTGTGCACGCGCCACGGACACGAGTGGATGACGCGATGAAGCCGCCACTGCGCATCGAGCCCGACCCCGCCACCCTGGCCCGTGCCGCCGCCGACCGTGTGGTCGACACCCTGCAGGCGGCGATCGACGCGCGCGGGCGCGCCCGGATCGCGCTGGCCGGCGGTTCGACCCCGCGGGCGATGTACGAGGAACTGGCCGGTCGCCGCGAGGCCCTCGACTGGAGCGTGGTCGAGTTCTTCTGGAGCGACGAGCGCGTGGTGCCGTCCGACCATCCGGACAGCAACGTGCGGATGGCCCGCGAGGCCCTTCTCGATCCTCTGGGCATCGACGCGGCGCAGGTCCACGCACCGCGGACCGAGCTGGGCGCGGAGGACGCCGCGACCGCCTACGAGATCGAACTCCGCACCCGCGCGCACGACGACGGCACGCCGCACTTCGACCTGATCCTGCTGGGCATGGGCGACGACGGTCACACCGCGTCGTTGTTCCCCGGCGGAGCGGAACTCGAGGTCGAGGAGAACACCCTGGTGGTGGCATCGACCGCCCCCGTCGAACCGCGGGAACGGGTGACCTTCACGTTGCCGTTGATCGACGCGGCACGGTCGGTGCTGTTCGTGGTGGGCGGTGCCGCGAAGGCGCCGGCGCTGCGGCGGATCTTCGACGGCGACCGCGACCTTCCCGCCGCCCGGGTGGCCCCGCGCGACGGCGAACTCCTGTGGATGGTCGACGCCGACGCGGCCGACGTCAGTCCGCGAGGGTGAAGCCGGCGCGGTCGACGGCGGCGCGCAGCGCGTCGTCGCCGGGATCGTGGTCGATCTCGACCTCGACGCGGCCGGTGTGATGGTCCGCCCGCGCGTCGCGCACGCCGTCGACGCGCTTCAGTGCGTTGGAGATCGCGTTCTCGCAGCCGTTGCAGGTCATCCCCTCGACGCGGAGGGTGCGGAGTTCGGTGCTCACTTCGGGGCCTCGGGGTGGGGGTCGTCGGGATCGGCTCGCTTTCGGGGGAAGCTAGCAGGGTGGGTGGTGGGGGACAACGGGGGCGGGGATCTGGAGAGCCTCTCGCCCCGTGCGCTGTTCGAGCGCGCGACGGCGTGCGGACCCTGTACAACCATCCCATCTGGTGGGAGCCGCACGAGGTGCGCGCGGGCGTGGTCGACACGACGAAGGTGCCCCGCATCGCCGACCGCTTCGACGTGATCGAACTGAACGCCGGACGCTCGATCGGCATGAACCTCGTGGCCGCGGGCATCGCCCGCGCGTGCACGTTGGCCGCCGGCGACGACTGGCCGACCTTCCTCGACAACGTCTGGCGCGGCGAATCGCGGCAGCGGGTCGCTTCCCTCACCCGTGCGTCCGTGCAGAGCGTGGCCGACGCCATGATCGACGCGGTGCTCGACGCCGACGAGTCGGTGCAGCTCGGCCGCAAGGTCACCCGCGTGCAGAGCCAGCTGCTGGAGAACGCCGTGAGTGCCGTCCTGCAGTCGAAGTTCGTGCGCGACTTCACGCCGGCGCGGGCGTCGCTGCGCGCCGTGCTGCGCCGCGTGAGTTCCCGCGTGATCGGCCGCTGGATGGAGTACGAGAAGGGACTCGAGCACCACGTGATGAGCGGCGAGCTGGGCAGCTACCTGCTGCTGAACGCGGCGTTGGGTCCGAAGGGACCGGCCGAGGACGGGTCCGGGATCGGGGCCGTGCCGCGAAGGGTGCGGACGGATCAGGGCCCGTCGACGTGCTGAAGCGCACCGTCGTGGTCGACGAGGGGTGTCGCGGCGTGTTGTCGGCTGGTGAAACCATTCTTCGAAAAGCCGGGTTTCGGGTTGTCAGCCGCCAATGGATGACAACGGCGAATGTCAGCCCCCAGAGGCTGACGTTTCCATTTGTCAGCCCCAGCCGGCTGACAACCCTGAACCCAGGTTTTTCGAATGTCTTCGCACGCACCGCTTCGACGGGCGAACCCGGCAGACGATGACGAAGTCGATGATCCGTGCCCCGACGGGTGTCGCTCGAGACGTGTCGATCCTGATCGTCGCGCCCACCGAGATCGCCGGCCGAATCAGCGCACTCGCTCAGTCGTAGTGACGCACGGTCGACCAGATCTCCCCGACGGGGTGCGACCGTCCGCGCAGGACGAAGACACCGTTCCCGTTCTCGTAGGGCATGCAGAGGCCGCAGTCGGTCTCGGTCACGCGGTCCACCGAATCCCAGTTGCGGGCGTGGTCCTCCGCGTCGCCGCCGACGACGATCACCACGTCCACCGGGTGATCCGGCGGCCCCCACATCCAGTAGTTGTTGTGGCCGCTGAACGCTGGGGGCAGGTCGCGGCCGCGGCCGAGCCGCTCGAGCGCGCCGGCGACGCCGTAGTTGCCGGCGAAGACGATCGCCCGTTCCCGTTCGGCGGAGGTCAGGGTCGCCGCCGCCTCCTCGACCGCGTCGACGATGCGGTGCCAACCGTGCATGTCGGCGTAGAACTGCTTCAGCACGCCGACCTCCTTGCGCTCCTCGGTCGAGGGTTCCTCGCCGAAGGCGCGCGCGTACTCGACGTACCGCTCCACCGGCAGGACGGGGAGCGCCAGCGGCGCCAGCAGCGCGCCCCAGGCCAGGATCAGCGCGGCCAGGCCCCAGGCGAGGACACCGCGCCGACCCAGCCGCTCGACCAGGCCCACCGCGCCGGCAGCGAGCAGCCAGGTGTAGGCCGGCCCGAGATACCCGCTGCGGCTCGTCCCGCTGAACGCGAGCAGACCGAAGACCGCGAGCCAGACCCAGCCCAGCAACCGGAAACGCCCGCCGCGGGCGGCGAACAGCCAGACCAGTCCCGTGCCCCAGATGACGACCGGCAGCAGACCCGTCGCGAAGAGCTGGTCGACGGCGAACTCCGCGACGGACTTGCCGGCCATCTTGGTCGAGGTCGCCTGCTCGATGAACTCCAGCGTCGCCCAGTCGTGCGCGGCGTTCCAGAGGACGTACGGCGCGAACAGCGCCGCTGCGATCGCGCCGGTGACCCAGGGTCCGGGCGTGGTCAGCGCGCGACGACGGGCGGTGAGCAGCAGCCCGGCGGCGATCCCGAAGCCGAGCCAGAGCACGCTGATCTTGTTCAGCAACCCGAGGCCGAGCACGACGCCCAGCGCGACCCAGAGGCGCAGCGGTGGCCGGTCGGTCCGGAGCAGCTCGACGAGGATCGCGGCGGCCAGCGCCCAGAAGAGCATGTCGAAGGCGTTCATCGAGTAGACGTGGTTCGTGCCGAGCCAGAGCGGCAGCGCGACGGCCGAGGCCATCGCCAGCGCTTGCGCGCGCCGATCGCCGCCGAGCCGCGCGGCGATCCAGCCCACGACCGCGACCGTCGCCGCGCCGGCCAGTGCCGGCGGGATCCGCGTCGCCACCAGCGAGTCGCCGAACAGCGAGCGCCAGCCGGCCAGCAGCCAGATCGACAGCGGTGGGTGGTCGACGTAGCCGAAGTCCAGCCGGTGACTGCACGCCAGGTAGTAGAAC